>CAZBUC010000086.1:0-8573 GCA_964494965.1 uncultured Maribrevibacterium sp. | reverse complement strand
AGATTATTGATGTTTTGCACCAGCTTTTGCAATTTCTCGTCTTTATCTATGGTTTTAATAAGACAGCCGTCCAATTTAAGAATATCGGGGCTGAGTGCGACAAGCTTTTCTAAGTTTGAGTAGCCAGCGCCAAAGTCGTCAATCGCCAGTAAAGCCCCTGCTTCTCTAAATTCATCAATAATCGGACTGATCCATTCGTAATCTTGAATGGATTCGGACTCCGTTATTTCTAACGTGAGACGACCATTTACTTGATTGCGTTTGAAAAATTGACGCAGCGCTTTTAGTGTCGCGTAATGTTTGAAATCCAACACCGATAAATTGAGTGATACATGGGTGTCAGGGTAATGATTCAGGATGTACTCGCATTTGGTCAGCATGACTAAGGTGACTTTAGCGTAGAGCTGAGTTTGCTTTATTAAGTCTAAAAACAGCGCAGGGCTGACGATTTTATCGTCAATTCTGGCTCTTAGAAGGGCTTCTGCGCCGATTTCCTTACCGGTTTTGCTGTCATAATAGGGTTGGAAATAGGATAGGATGTCGTCATTTTCTAATGCTTTACGTATTTTTAATATCCATTCCAAATTGTCTTCTGGCGTGGCGTTATCCAATAGGTCGCCATTCCAGCAGATGGGCTGGTTATTCATTTGAGCAAAGCGTCGAGCTTCACTGGCTTTGATCAGTAAATGGCTTTGTTCGCAAAGCGGTTGTGCTTGTTGGTCGTACGCCGAGGCAATGCCTACTGATAAGCTCAGTGTGAGCCAGTGTTCAATCTGGTTGGTAATGGAGAATTCTTGGCTTTCAATGCTTTCAGCCAATTGTCGAAACATGCGATAAATTTTAATCGGTGCAATATCATTTTGGATAGAAACGGCGATTTCATTGGCGGAAAGGCGATAGCAGGTAAACTCTATACCGACCGAGCTGGTGCTCAAGCGTCGCTTTAAATATTGTGTGAGTTGCGCAAACACATCGTCTGCGGCGTCATAGCCATATTGCTGATTGATTAATCTGAAATTGCGAATTCGAAGCACGGCAAGATGATACACATCTTGTCGATTATTGAGTCGACCCAATAAGGAAAAACGATTCAGCAAGCCAGTTTGAATATCGTAAAGCCAGTCTCTGTTGAGATTGCCCACAGGGTGAACCGACATCGAAGCGTGTTCTTCTTCAAGGTCTTGAAAGGCATTATCGATTAAATTGAACATGGGCGCTAATGAGGTATGTTCGCTTTGAACCTGAATGGTCGTAATATCCCGTTTGCTTTCGTTTTGTCCTTCACTTAATGCCAAATAGGTTAAGGCGTGTTGCATGACCTTGGTACCAAATTGTGTTGAGAAAAACTCACCGAAGCAATAGCAGCCGTGCAAAGGACGTACTTGATTAAGCAGATTTAATTTGTCCGTTGGTTGGCCATTGACGAAGTCTTCGCGGCTAATGCAACTAAATACCAAGACGCTTTCTGGGCGTTGTTCGTTAAGACTTTGTATTTTAGGCAGAGTAGAATGCAGCGAGTGAGCAGGATGAAAGTACAAAAACTTTACCCATGCGCCTTCTGGTAAGGCTTCGCTCATGACGATAGCACCGTCATTGTGCCACTGTTGTGGTATGGCGTTGACTTCAATGTTGTTGTGTACCGTGGTGAGTGCAAATTGATTGGCCACGGCTAAGTCGATTTTTTCGCCATTAGTGAGATAGCGTTGATACACCTTTTGTGCAGGTAAATGGTCGATTTGTTTGACAATATTGCCCTCGCAGGCAGTGATGCGCATGCGTCGACCAATCGCAATGCTGTCGACGAAGACATCGCGCTGTTGGGAAAGCTTAGGGCAAATAATGCCCACGGCGACCGACCTATCTTGGTATAGTGTGTTTTGATGAAGTACCCAGCTTTGCGCTTGATCAAATAGACCGGCACGGCCGCCGCTAATGGTCAAGGTGTTGCGTTTGGTTAGGGTAAAAAAGGCGTCGTCAAGCGTGTTTTTTGAATCGACTAAAACAATGTAAGCCTTAGCTTGGTCTTTTTCTTTAGCATTCAAAAAGGGCGTGAAGAGTTTTTCACCCGATGCAACAGGGTCGTCATTGTCGTAGGGCGCACTGTGGTGTATCAAATGACTTTTTTCAAAATACGAAAAAATGAGGGTGGCACCGTGCTGATACACGTGACCATTCGATATGTGGCGCTGGCTTGCCATGCCAATACGACAGGCATCAGGAAAATGTTCCGAAAGAGACACCGCCCATTGCTCTGCCTCTTCACGGGGGAAGGTGCCGTAAAGTTGTAATAAATCGGGCGACGCTATACCTTTTAGACTTTGAGCAAGATCGTCGACAGTAGAACAATGAATACTAGTGGAATGCATTTTTATCCTAGTTGATAGAAGTTAAAAAAATACGTTCTCTCGGTACATTGTTAAATTTGATTAAGTTTATAGAAAAATACAATGCACAAAACAATAATAGCATGTTAGGACACCAACTTGAGTGTAAACAATAGGTTTAATGCAAAAATTGTTGCGACCCATCGTATCAAAAAATACTACGTTTGGTTGTCTTTAGTAGTTTTCACCCTCACGGTGTTGGCGGTATGGAAGGGAGGAGAAGCACTTAAGAACCAACGTATTAAGACGTTAAGAGTCGATTCGGCTGAGCAGCTTAATCAGCTGGCTAGCGTGTTGGAAAGTGCCATAGCAAAGTACCAACATATGCCCACACTCTTGGCGTCCAATGATAGGGTGAAAAAAGCGCTGCGCAACGGTTTAGTCGACGATATTGACCAGCTGAATCGTGAGTTAGAGCAAATTAACCGTATCACGGAGGCATCGGACAGCTACATTTTAAACACAGATGGTTTGACGATTGCTGCGTCTAATTATCGTGATGTGAACAGTTTTATCGGGGGCAATTTTGCCTTTCGTCCGTACTTCAAAAATGCCATGGAGGGGCAACTTGGGCGTTACTATGCTCTTGGCACCACCTCGAATTTACGGGGTTATTATTTCTCCTACCCTGTGTATGACCAAGGTGACGTGATTGGTGTCGCTGTCGTCAAAGTTGACCTCACGCAGTTTGAAAAGCGCTTTGCTAATCAACGTTATGAATTTTTACTGTTAGACCCTGACAACATTGTTTTTAGTAGTTCCAAAGCCAGCTGGTTATATCGAGTGCTCGGTGAGCTGTCGAGTGCAGATCTACAGCGTATCGCCGACTCTCAGCGTTACTTTGGTCAAGGTATTGAAAAACTTACCGTGTATCAACAAACCCCATTTGCTGATGGTTCACAGATTGTCACCGTGTTGGACAATGCTTCTCAAAACAGTGGAGAAGGGCCACGTCAATCGTACTTAAAGATGAACCGTCCTATTCAGCTATTGGATTTTAAGGTCGCCACGTTTACGCCTTTGAAGATCATAGAGGAAGAAATATCCCTATGGCGAACCATTTTTGCAGGCGGGGTTACCATTACCGTTTTGTTATTCGGTTTGGCCGTGTTACGCAGAAAAATGCTGCGAGAGCGATCTTACGCCAACGAGATGGCGCGTCATAACCAAGCTTACATACGAGAAGTGATTCAGAACACGCAAGCAGGCTTGGTTACGCTTGATGAAGAGCACAAGATTGAGTCGTTTAATCCGGCTGTTGAGCAATTGATAGGGCAACCCTTGGCGCCTTTGGTCGGCCAACCGTTGAGCGTCTTGTTTACGCCGGAGAACGCCAAGGAGCAAGCCCTGATGTCACGGGAAGGTTTTTTGGCTGCAACAAACCATAAAGCTAGTAGAGTACTGACCCAAGAAGGATATTTGTACCATGGTGATCAGCCTTCTGTGCCCGTTGAGATGACCTTGTGTGAGATGCAGCTGCCAGACCGACTAAGCTATTTGGTGACCTTTCATGATATGACGGAGCGCAAGCACTACGAACAAGAAATTACCGAAGCGCGGCTAGAATTAGAACAGAGAGTACGAGAACGTACCTATGAATTAGAAGGCGCTAATACGCGTCTGCGCCAAGAAATAGAAGAGCACAAAGGCACTCAGCGAGAGCTCATCCAAACGGCCAAATTGGCTGTCCTTGGACAATTAAGTGCCGGTTTGAATCATGAATTAAATCAACCATTAACCGCCATTAGAGCCTTTGCGGGTAATGGTTTGAAATTTCTCGACCGCGGACAATATCAACAAGCTCATGCCAATTTGCAGCATATCAGCCAGCTAGGTCAGCACATGGGTGATATTATTGCGCGCTTTAAAGTATTTGCCCGCAAAGGCGATGTGCAGCAGGGGCCAATCGCGGTGCAGACGGCGATCATGGGTGGGCTGAAAATTATGGGCCCACGTTACAAAGAAGTGGGTATTGAGCTGGTGGTCACCCCAGACCAAGGCTTTATCGTCAACGGCGATATGGTGTTTTTAGAACAAGTGTTAGTGAATCTGTTGGCCAATGCTGCCGATGCCATTTTAGAGGCGCCAGATCATCAGCGCAGGGTGCAGATTGAGCAGACAGCCACTCAGGACCAGGTGACCATTTGTGTGCATGACTCCGGAAAGGGGTTAAGTGACCAAGCCATTTTGCATTTATTTGAACCGTTTTTTACCTCCAAGCCTTCTGGTTTAGGGTTGGGGCTGGGTTTGTCTATTAGTCAGCGTATTGTCGAGGCGATGGGAGGGCGCATCAGTGCCCATAATAGAGACACAGGAGGCGCTGAGTTTTGTGTTAGTCTACCGCGCTTTCAGTCGCAAGATACATAATCACCTATTTCTACACCCGAAGGGGGAACCTTAATGTCAGAGAGTAAACCGGTTATTGTGATCGACGATGAACACGCGGTGCGGATCGCTATATCACAGACTCTACAGTTGGAAGACTTTGATGTCGCTGAGTTTGCGACGGCTCAAGGCGTGGTGGAGCGGCTGTCACTTGACTGGCCCGGTGTCATCGTTAGTGACATTAATTTACCTGGTAAAAGTGGTTTGGAATTGTTTGAAGAGGTTAAAAAAATTGACGCAGGAATTCCGTTTATTTTAATAACCGGTCACGGTGATATTAGCATGGCGGTGAGTGCCATTCGTGATGGTGCTTACGATTTTATTGAAAAGCCTTTTTCCAATGAAGACTTTCTAGAAGTCGTGCGCAGAGCGTCAGAAAAGCGTCGGCTTACCCTAGAAAATCGCAACTTGCGTTTAGAGTTAGCCGCTCATAATGCCCCAGGCCCACGTATTATAGGCAACACACCAGGCATTCACCGATTGCGTCAGGCGCTGTTGCATGTGGCGGATACTGGCGCAGATATTCTTATTCAAGGTGAAACAGGCACAGGCAAAGAACTAGTGGCGCGCTATATTCACGAACACAGTTCGCGTCGCCGTCACACCTTTGTTGCCATAAACTGTGGCGCTGTCCCTGATTCTATTATGGAATCTGAGCTTTTTGGTCATGAAAAAGGCGCTTTTACCGATGCTAAAGCCCAACGTATTGGGAAGCTGGAACATGCTAATGGCGGTACGCTGTTTTTGGATGAAATCGAAAGTATGCCGATGTCGATGCAAATTCGACTGTTGCGGGTTCTCGAAGAGCGCCGACTGGAACGCTTAGGTTCTAATACCTCAATAGATCTAGATTTGCGTATTTTGGCGGCGACCAAAGTGGATTTAAAGCAATTGAGCGAAGGGGGCACTTTTCGGGAAGACTTGTACTATCGTTTAAATGTGGTTCGAGTAGATATTCCACCGTTGCGTGATCGAAAAGACGATATTGCCTTGTTGTGGCAACATTTCTGCCTGGTGGCGATTGCACAGTATAAACGTGAGTCTGAACCGCTTTCCGCTGCGCGGATGCACAGCTTATTGAGCTACGATTGGCCCGGCAATGTGCGTGAGTTGCGTAACCTCGCAGAACGCTATGTCTTGATGGGAGAGGCGGGATCGTTTGAATTTGACCAAATCATCATTAATGAAAATAACCCCGGTGTCATGACATTGCCAGAACAGGTAGAGCGTTTTGAAAAAACCTTGTTAGAACAGGAACTACTGCGCCAAAAAGGCTCAATTAAAGGCACCATGGATGCGCTGGGTTTACCACGTAAAACCTTGTACGACAAAATGCGTAAATACGGTTTAGACAAAGAACTTTACAAGCAGTAGAAACGGATGCGTTTCAAAGCAGACAGGGTATAAAACAGACACAATAATCATTTCCTAGACACAAACGCCAAGGCGTTTATTTGCAAAGAGGCCGCTTGCCGATTTTATGACGTTATCATTGTTGTTATTTGAACAAGTCACTCCGGCGGTTTTCCTGTTGCTGGTGGTGGCTTCTGCGTTGGGTTCCTTTTTGACCTCCAGTCTTGGGGTTGGCGGTGGTGTCATGTTGCTGGGCGTGATGGCTCAAGTACTGCCACCCCAGTTGATCATTCCGCTGCATGGGGTGGCACAGTTGGGATCAAATGCTGGCCGAGCGGCAATGAGCTGGCGACACATTGATTGGAGGTTAATTGCGGCTTTTTTACCTGGTGCTGTGGTAGGCGCATTGATTGGAAGCTTCGTGTTAGTGGCGTTACCGCCTGCGGTCATGTATTTGACGATTGCCTTTTTTATTTTGTATTTGTGTTGGGGCCCAAAGTTACCCAAAATGGTGCTTGGACCATGGGGGACCGTTCTCGCAGGTGGTATCACTACTTTTATTACCCTGTTCGCTGGCGCGACTGGGCCCTTGGTAGCGGCTTTTATAAAACAAATTCACGCTGACCGTTTTCGTACGGTGGCGACGTTTGCCATGGCCATGTCATTACAGCACGTTTTAAAAATCGCTGTGTTTGAAGCCGCAGGCTTTCCTTTAGAGCCTTGGCTGCCCCTACTAGCCTGCATGATCATGAGTGGTGCCATAGGGACTTGGGTTGGCCTCAAATTACTAAAACGTATGTCAGATCATTATTTTCAGCGTATTTTTAATATCGCACTGACGCTAATGGCGCTAAGATTAATATGGCAGTCAGTGGTGATACTCGCCATGTAGCGATAAGGTACTACAAGAGGGTAAAAATATGACAGGAAAAAATCAGGGAGAGACGGTTACCGCGTGTATTTTTCTGACACATAAGTTTCCGTTTCCTAGATTTTAACAATCCCCTCTTTTTGCTTGTGATGTTAAAGTATCATTTATTATAAAACTTAATGATGTCAAGGAAGACAACAATGCCAACTATTTCAATGTTCTATGGAATCATAGTGCGAATGTACTATTTTGATAATCAAAAGCATCAAAGCCCACATATCCATGTGCACTATCAAGATTGCGAAGCGGTTATTGATATTAGAGAGGGATTCGTACTGGAAGGTTCTCTACCTAAATCGAAGCAAAAACTCGTAGACGCTTGGGTTGAGATACACAAGGATGAGTTGATGGCTGACTGGTTACTCGCGATTAATGGCGAATCCGTTTTTAAAATAGACCCTCTTAAATAAGTGTGCCTTATGAACCCTAAAGTGACTGCAGTTGAACCAATGAGCTCTTATATTCTCAGGCTTACCTTTGAGAATAATGATGTCCGCGTGTTTGATGTGTCGCCTTTTTTGGAAAAAGGCATTTTTCAAGAATTAAAAGATGAAAGTTATTTTAGGCAGGTTTCCGTAGCGTTTGGTGGGATTCAATGGCCTCACGAGCAGGATTTCAGTAAAGATACTCTGTATTTATTAAGTTCCCCCGAAACTGATTCGGCCCCAACTTATTAAAGTCCACCACTGCGGTTATTAGTATCCAAAGCATCCTGTGAGATGTTGGTTTTTGCTTTATTTTGTTAAATAGCTCTCATGTGGCTTTTTGAAACGCTTTGCACTGTTCGATAAGGGCGTCGATGTTGATGTGTTGTTCGGCGCTGTCGGCAAGGCGGTTGATTTCGGCATCGCGGTATTGGTCGTAGTCGAATGCGGCGGCTTGGTCAACGCCAGCCCAATGAAGTAACGCTTGTAGGGCGTCTGGATGGTCGAATATACCATGTAAATAAGTGCCTATAATCTTGCCATCTGCGGAAATAAAGCCTTCTGCTTCGCCGTTTTCCAAGACTGCAAAATGGTTTATTTTTGTGTTTTCTGAAAAGCTTGATACGCCGGAGTGGATTTCATATCCCGTGAGTTGGGCTTGTTTTGCTTCGATTTGTAGATAGCCTTGGCGTTGCTTGAGTTGTTTTTCCTTTTCTAGAACCGTGGTCATTGGGATAAAACCAAAGCCTTTAGCTTGCGTGTTGGCGTGTTGGTTTTCTAAGCCATAAGGGTCGAGTAAGCTTTCCCCTAACATTTGAAAGCCTCCGCAAATGCCCATGACTTTGCCACCATATCTCAGGTGAGTATTCAAATAGGCTTCCCAGCCTTCTTGGCGTAAAAACGCTAAATCACTTTGTACACTTTTACTGCCCGGCAAGATAACAAGGTCGGCGGGTGGTATGGTTTGGTTTGCTTTGACAAGGGTGACTTGCACATTAGGATGGAGGCGAAGTGCATCCCAGTCTGTGTGATTACTGGTGCGAGGCATGACGGGAATGACGACGTTGAGTTTGGTGTTGGCGTCCGTTTTGATTG
>CAZBUC010000085.1:6735-8676 GCA_964494965.1 uncultured Maribrevibacterium sp. | reverse complement strand
TGCCTAATAAAGTGGCTCAAGATGTGGTGAAGATGTTGGAGGCCGTCGTGCAACAAGGGTCAGGTCGAACGGCGCAAATACCAGGTTATCGTGTAGCTGGCAAAACGGGTACTGTGCACAAAGTTGGTTTAAAAGGCTATGAATACGATCAATATATTGCTTTGTTTGCGGGTTTGGCACCTGCTTCGGATCCGAGGCTTGCCATGGTGGTGATGATTAACGATCCGAAAGGTCGCGAATACTATGGTGGCGAAGTCGCAGCACCGGTTTTCTCCAGAGTGATGGAAGGTGCCCTAACGACTTTGAATATTTATCCTGATTTGCCTGAAGGGCTCAGAGAGGTTCGAATATCACCTAATAAGCCCCCTTATCAAGTGGTTCATGGTGGCTAAATGGCAGGAATAACACACAATCAGTTACTTGAATTAGCGGGGCTTTCTTTAGAGAATGACCCGCATTTTGCGGTTTATAGTCAGTTGGAAACGGACAGTAGAAAAGCGAGTGAGGGGTGCGTTTTTTTTGCTTTACCAGGTGTATCTTCTAATGGTTGGGATTACTTGGATAATGTGGTTGCACGTGGCTGCAAGGTAGCCGTGGTTGCTGCTGAATTAAACTTACAACGTGATGATATTAAGCTGATTTCAGTGGCCGATCCCACCGCGCTACTTGTGGCTTGTTTGCATCGTTATTTTGGGCGTATGCCAGCTCAAATGGTTGCGGTGACAGGCACGAATGGTAAGTCTTCTATTTGTTTTTATATTGCTCAACTGGCGCAAACGATGGGGTTGCCAAGCGGTTTAATCGGTACCTTCGGTGTGGGTCCTATACAGAATTTAGCGGCTGCTCAGCAAACGACCCCAGATGTGTTGTCTTTGCATAGAGCATTAATGGATATGGCCGAATCGGGTGTCGACTTTATTGCTTTTGAAGCGTCTTCTCATGCGCTTGATCAAGGTCGTATTGAAGGTGTGCCATTTCAAACCGCTGTATTCTCAAACCTTTCTCGTGATCATCTAGATTATCACGGCGATATGAACGCTTATGCGCTGGCCAAACAGCGATTATTTACTTTTCCTAGTGTGTCGCATGCTGTGTTTTGTCTTGATGATGATTACGCTGCTTTTATGGCGAGCGCTGCGAAGCATTCGCAACATCATTTTTACAGTGAACAAAATACACAAGCCGATTTTTATGTGAAAAGTCTGTCATTAGAACCGTCGGGGTGTCGTTTTTTACTGTGTCACCCATAAGGCGAAAACGCCGTTTTTTTGCCTCTGTTAGGGCGATTTAACGTGCAAAATGCTTTGGCGGCACTAGCGAGTCTTTGGTATGGCGTCAACGATAAAAAACGATTGATCGAGGGGTTATCTGTGTTGCGAGGCGCACCTGGTCGTATGGAGAAGATTCAATGGCCAGGTGCGCCACTGGTTGTGGTGGATTATGCTCATACCTCGGAAGCACTAAAAGTGGCTTTGCAAGCATTACAAGAGCACTCAAGTGGTCGCTTAGTGTGTGTGTTCGGTTGTGGTGGTGACAGAGATAGAGGGAAACGCCCTTTGATGATGTCTGCCGCCTTGCATCACGCTGATTACGTGTGGTTGACCTCGGACAATCCTCGCACTGAGCCAATAGAGCAGATCTTTTCTGATATTTTAGCGCAAACAAATGCCGATGAAGCCTTTAGTTATGAGCCTGATCGTCGATCGGCAATACGACAAGCTATTTTGTCATCCAGCCCAGACGATGTCGTTTTGATTGCTGGCAAAGGCCATGAAACGTATCAAGATATAATGGGGATGAAACATCATTTTGATGATAGAGAAGAGGCGTTAGAAGTGGTAAAAGTCTATGTTAATTAATCTGACTCTTTCCGATATTGCCCATGCTTGTAACGGCGAGCTTGTTGGTGAAGATTGCACTGTATATTCCATTGTGACTGAT
>CAZBUC010000085.1:0-6725 GCA_964494965.1 uncultured Maribrevibacterium sp. | reverse complement strand
CACCCGAAAAATATCGCCAGGGTGTGTGTTTGTTGCCTTAAAAGGAGAGCGTTTTGATGGTCATGATTATGTCGAAAACGCATTGCAATCGGGTGCGATCGGTGTGGTGTCTCAGCAAGTGCTTGACGTATCCTCTTATGTCAAAGTAGCCGATACTAAGCTGGCTTATGGTGCCATAGCTCGACGAATAAGGGAGGCGTTCACGGGGCCTGTTGTTTGCATTACGGGCAGTAATGGTAAAACAACCGTAAAAGATTGGCTTGCTCAGTCCATTCATGACAAAAATGTGTTAAAAACACGCGCTAATTTGAACAATCAGATTGGCGTACCGCAAACCTTGTTAGAACTGACTTCTCTGCACGATACCGCTGTGATTGAGACGGGAACCAGTTTTTCAGGGGAAATTCCATTGCTGGCGAATATTGCTTACCCAGATGTTGTGATATTGACGAATGCCAGTGGCAGTCACTTTGACGGTTTAGGCAGCCTTGAGGGAATCGCAATAGAAAAAGGCGGATTGATCTCTGGTGCTGCACCCAATGCGACAGTGATTCTCAATTCAGATGATGAGTTTTTTGAGTATTGGTGTGACTTGGCGGCCAATCGAACGGTGTATTCGTTTGGTTTTACAGCGGCTGCTGATTTATTCGCTACTGACCTTGAGTTAGGGGCGGAGTCAAGCAAGGCTGTATTTCATTTTCGTGGCGCCTCATTGTCTGTTCATATTGCAGGCCCTGGGCAACACACTATTGCGAATGCCATGGCGGTGGTGCTGGCTTTAATTGCCTTAGGTTATGATTTCAGCCAATCAGTAAAAGAGGTAGCGACTCCTGTATTGGTGTCTGGTCGCTTAGAAAGGTTGCGCTCTAAAAGTGGTGCTTTATTAATTAATGACTGTTATAACGCCAGCCCTAAATCCGTTGAAGCGGCCATTGATGTTTTGTCCATGCAATCTGTTGAACAGACGTGGCTGGTCTTGGGTGCTCTAGTTGAGCTGGGTAACCTTCAGCAGGAAATACATCATTCTTTAGGCTTGTACGCGGCGGCCAAAAAACTATCTTGTTTGGTTTGTCTTGGTCCGATTGCCGGTATTGCTGGTATGGCGTTTAAAGAGCAAGGTGGTCGTGTGGTGTTTTGTGACACACATGATGAAGCCGCGTCCATCGTGAGCGCGCTTGATGAAAAACATGCCATTTTAGTGAAGGGATCTCGCTCCACTAAGATGGAAAATATAATTGACGCATTAATTAATTAGGGAATACCTCACCCATGCTACTCCTGTTGACCGCCTATTTAAGTGAGTACTACACGTTTTTTAGAGTGTTTGACTATTTGTCACTGCGTGCCATATTGGGTGTGCTGACAGCGCTTACCATTTCTTTAATGATTGGAAATAAAGTCATTGTGCTATTGCAGCGTTTGCAGATCGGCCAAGCCGTTCGTAGCGACGGTCCGCAATCGCATTTGTCGAAGGCGGGCACACCGACTATGGGTGGGGCGCTAATTATTTTCTCGATTAGTGTCAGTACCTTGTTGTGGGGCGATTTAGGCAATAAATATGTTTGGGTCGTTTTGCTGGTAATGCTGTCTTTTGGTGTGATTGGTTGGGTTGATGATTACCGTAAAGTCGTCGAGAAAAACCCACGTGGGTTACCGGGACGTTGGAAATATTTTTGGCAGAGTGTGTTTGGTTTGGCGGCGGCAATATTTTTGTACTACACCGCCAGCACACCCGCTGAGACGGCTTTGATCGTTCCTTTGTTCAAAGACGTTGCTATTCCTTTGGGCGTGTTTTTTATTGTACTGACATACTTTGTCATTGTCGGTACCAGTAATGCAGTGAATTTAACGGATGGTTTAGATGGTTTAGCGATACTACCAACGGTCATGGTGGGTGGTGCCTTGGGTGTGTTTGCCTACTTAACGGGTAATATTCGTTTTGCCGACTATCTCCTTATACCTTATGTGCAGGGAACGGGAGAGCTTCTGGTATTTTGTGCCGCATTGGTGGGGGCGGGGTTGGGCTTTTTATGGTTTAACACTTATCCAGCTCAAATCTTTATGGGGGATGTGGGTTCGTTGGCGCTAGGGGCTGCCCTCGGTACTATTGCTGTTATTGTGCGTCAGGAGTTGGTGCTCTTTATTATGGGCGGTATTTTCGTGATGGAAACGGTGTCTGTTATTTTACAGGTGGCCTCCTATAAGTTAACGAAACGAAGAATATTTCGTATGGCGCCTATTCATCATCACTTTGAGTTAAAGGGTTGGGCTGAGCCTAAGGTGATTGTGCGCTTTTGGATTATCACTGTATGTTTGGTTTTAATTGGTTTTGCTACGTTAAAAGTACGCTAGGGGTTTTGCATGTCGTTGATCGGATCAGATCGCGTTAGAGCTGTTGTTGGTTTAGGGGTGACAGGTCTCTCTTGCGTACGTTTTTTAGCCAGTAAAGGCATCGAGTTCTATGTCGTGGATTCTCGAGAAAATCCGCCGGGTTTGGAGCAAGCGAAAGAGTATTGCCCTGAAGCGCGCATATTTACGGGCGACTTAAATATATTGGAAACTTTGGGGGTGACGGAGCTTTTTGTGAGTCCTGGCATACCTTTAAGTACCCCCGTGTTATCTCGCCTTGCCGAGCAGGGTGTGGCAATGCGAGGCGATATTGATTTGTTTCGTGATTACGTGGATGCGCCTTTTGTGGCGATTACAGGATCTAATGCCAAAAGTACTGTCACTACTTTGGTGGCTTTATTGCTGCAAGCATGTGGTAAAAAAGCTAAGGCTGGTGGTAATTTAGGATTGCCTGCATTGGATCTTCTTGAACCAAATACGGATTTTTATGTACTCGAGTTGTCGAGCTTCCAGCTCGAAACAACTCCTGCTTTAAAAGCCGATTTGGCGTGTTTGTTGAACGTTTCCGAAGATCATATGGATCGTTATAAAGATTTGTATGACTATCAGCGAGTCAAGCAGAGAGTATACCGTGGTTGTAAAGCGGCGGTGTGTAATAAGCAAGATATACTGACAGCTCCTTTATTGCCTGAAGGTGTCCCCGTTCGTGCTTTCACAACAAAAAGTCCAGATCTAAAAGAGTTTGGTCTGCTGAAAGACGGAGAAGGGTCTTGGCTGTGTCGTGGTGTTGAGCGACTTTATCATACCTCGGACATTGCCCTAAAGGGTGCCCATAATTATGCGAATATTCTAGCGTGCCTGGCGATGCTTGAGCTTCTTGGTGTAGACGTTAAATCTGCCGGTGTTGCCCAAGTGTTGAAAACCTTTTGTGGTTTGCCACATCGTTGCCAAACGGTGCGAGTTCATAACAAGGTGACTTACGTTAATGACTCAAAGGGCACCAATGTAGGTGCCACTTTGGCGGCTCTTCAAGGGCTCGGTACTAGTCACCGTAAAAATATCTTGTTAATTGCGGGTGGTGAAGGCAAAGGTGCTGACTTCAAAGCGCTTACCAAGCCTATGACTGATTTTGTGCGGGTGGTCTACTTGTTTGGTAAAGACGCGGCTCGTATTGCTGACGTTGTTCCAAAAGGAACCGAAGTGAAATTATTTGAATCATTGGATCAAATTGTGTCGAGTGTTGATCAAGATAGTCAGGAAGACGACATTGTGTTGTTTTCTCCCGCTTGTGCAAGCCTAGATATGTATAAAAATTATGAAGCGCGTGGTGATCACTTTGCTCAACTAGTTAATGCCTTGTTGGTTAATACGCTATGAATGTGCTGGCGCTATTTGATCGGGTGTCGCTCAGTGAGTTTGGTCGAGTAGATGCCCTTTTTCTTGGCTCTGTGCTCTGCATCATTTGCATTGGCATAGTAATGGTGTCGAGCGCTTCGATTTCTATCTCTGACGGTATGTATGGCCATCCATTTTTCTTTATGGGCCGTCAAATCTTGTATCTAGTGTTGGGAACCATATTGGGTTGTATTCTGCTGTCGTTGCCGACCAGTCAGTTGCAAAAATGGGGCATCCTGATGATGGGGTTGTCTTTGATTTTACTGATTTTAGTGCTTGTGCCAGGCATTGGTAAAAGTGTAAATGGTAGTCGACGCTGGATTAATTTGGTGGTGTTTAACCTTCAGGCTTCCGAAGTAGCAAAAGTCTGCATGGTGGTGTATCTCTCAGGTTATTTAGTAAGAAGAGCCGATCGGGTTAGAGAAGGCTGGGGGGGCTTTATTTTGCCCCTGTCTTTGTGTGGTATCTTTTTATTGTTTCTACTTTTAGAGCCTGACTTTGGTGCATCAGTAGTTTTGTTAGGCACTGTGATGGTGTTGCTTTTTTTGGGAGGTGCGCCGCTTTATCAATTTGTGTCGCTGATGGCTGTGGCACTCGTGGTATTGGGTGTTGCTGCTTTTTCAGTCAGCTATAGGCTTAAGCGACTCATGAATTTTATTGACCCTTGGGCTGACCCTTTCAATGATGGTTATCAGCTGAGTCAGGCTTTGATTGCTTATGGTCGTGGTGAGTGGTTTGGTCTGGGGCTTGGCAATAGCGTGCAGAAGTTATCGTATTTGCCCGAGGCCCATACCGATTTTGTATTTTCTATTTGGGTCGAAGAGACTGGCATGTTTGGCGGTCTTGTGGTGATTGGATTGTTTGCTCTGATGTTGAGTCGAGTGTTTAAGATCGGCCGAAAAGCCATGGATCTTTCACGCCCTTTTGCAGCCTATGTTTGCTTCGGATTTGCGATCTTAATTTTGGCCCAAGTCATTATCAATATTGGGGTAAATACAGGTTTTCTGCCGACCAAAGGGCTGACGCTTCCGCTGATTAGTTATGGTGGGAGTAGTTTAATTATTACTCTTTGTAGTTTGTTTGTTGTAGCACGCATCGATATTGAAAATCAGCGTACAGAGTTAGGGTTTGATCCCTATTTTAAAAAAGCCAGCGGAATGCAAGAGAGTCGTGCGTGAGTAAGCCGAAAAGAGTTGTTATCATGGCCGGTGGAACCGGTGGTCATATTTATCCTGCTTTGGCGTGTGCACATCGTTTTAGGGAGATTGGGCTAGAAGTTGAGTGGCTAGGTTCAAAAGGGGGAATGGAAGAAACGCTGGTCGCTAATCATGATATTCCGGTGCATTCTCTATCCATAAAAGGCGTAAGAGGCAAAGGTGTTTTAGGGCTTTTGGCAGCGCCTTTTCGGATTCTTTATGCTATTGGCCAAGCGCTTGCTGTATTGCAAAAAGTCAAACCAGATGTTGTTTTGGGTATGGGCGGCTTCGTAGCAGGACCTGGTGGTGTAGCGGCTAGGCTGTTGGGTATTCCTTTGGCAATACATGAACAAAACGCGATTGCTGGAACGACGAATACCTTGTTGTCTAAATTTGCCAAGGTTAGGTTGCAGGCCTTCGATGGTGCGTTAGTCAGCGGGATTAGTGTAGGGAATCCTATTCGAGATACTATTCTTGACCAGCCGGTTCGAGAGACGTCCAAAGAAGCATCGCGTCCCCTTAGATTGTTAGTGGTTGGGGGAAGCTTAGGCGCCAAAGCGATCAACGATGTTATGCCGCAAGTATTGGCAAACTGGTCTTGTTCTGCGCGGTTGGATATCTGGCATCAGACCGGTGTTCGGCATTTTGACGATGTACTGCTTAACTATAAAGCGGCCAATGTTGAAGCCAGAGTGGAGGCTTACTTAGAGAATATGGATCAAGCCTATTATTGGGCGGATCTTGTTTTGTGTCGTGCTGGTGCAATGACAGTGAGTGAGCTTGCGATAGTGGGGCTACCCTCTATTTTAGTGCCTTATCCCCATGCCATAGACGATCATCAAACCGCTAATGCCCGTCATTTAGAAAGTGTGGGTGCGGCCGTCTTGCTGCCTCAAGCGAAATTATCTGCGCATACCATCACTGAATTATTGTCTCGTTTTGCGGACAACAAAGAAACACTATTAAAAATGGGTGAAAGTGCCAAGTTGGTTGCTCGCCCAAATGCGACCCATGATGTGGTCGCGCACTGTTTAAGGTTAATCAATCATGATAAATAATAAAGCTCAGTACGACATTCCTACCATGCGCCGAATTCAAAACATTCACTTTATTGGTATTGGTGGAGTGGGGATGTGTGGTATTGCCGAAGTTTTGCATAATCAAGGCTATCAGGTATCGGGTTCCGATATAAAGGCCTCTTCAACGACAGAGCGTCTAGAGAAATTAGGTATTAAGGTTTATCTAGGGCACCTTGAGCAAAATGTTTACGATGCCCACGTTATTGTTGTCTCTACCGCAGTCAACCCTGAAAACCCTGAAATTATCTGGGGTAAGCAACATCGTATTCCCATTGTTCGCAGAGCGGAGATGCTCGCTGAGCTTATGCGTTACCGTCATGGTATTGCGGTTGCTGGGACCCATGGCAAAACCACGACAACCAGTCTTATGGCGGCCATATTGGTCGCGACGGGTGAAGCGCCGACTTTTGTGATAGGTGGACGTTTGACCAGTGCAGGGACAAATGCTCAGCTCGGGAGTAGCGCTTATCTTGTTGCTGAAGCCGATGAAAGTGATGCTTCCTTTTTACACTTGCAGCCACAAACCGTCATAGTAACTAACATTGATGCTGATCATATGGATACCTACGATGGTGATTTTTCGAAGGTAAAGCAGACATTTATAGAGTTTATACACAATTTGCCTTTTTATGGTTTGGCTGTGTTGTGTGTAGATGATGAGAATGTGAGAGAAATTCTGCCCTCTCTGAGTCGACCGATTTTGACG
>CAZBUC010000084.1:0-8715 GCA_964494965.1 uncultured Maribrevibacterium sp. | reverse complement strand
CTACGGCCCTGTTTGAAGGGGAATTTACCGACAACGAATTGGTTCAGTAATAAACCAAGGTCGGCATTTATGCCGACAACAACTTAGTCACCTCCCCTTATGTCTTCCAAGGGGAGGGTCAGGGAGGGGTCACTTTCTTACCTAATTAATGCGGTTTCTTCGTACCGTAACGCACCATGTCTTTGCCATTTTCAAACACATAAGAGGTAACCCAGCGACCCAGTAATAACTGTTGATTATCATCCAGCACGGCCACAAACGGACGACCATTGGCATTGTTGGTTGCCAACGCCACGCCCGATACATTATTCAACCCCAAACCACCCGCTTCTATTAAACGCAAAAACGTCTCAAGCTCGTCCAAGGTCTCAATCACATCGTTGTCATTAATCATTCTTTCTACTCTGTTAAGTCAATCGTGCCGCAAGAATACCAGCAAATTATTCTTTAACCCAAATCTCATCAAATCTACAATGCTTGAGGTAGACGATCATCTTTTATCTGGCTGACGACTTCGCCGCCTTCGAATACACACAGCGCGCCCTCAGCCATTTGTTGCCAGGTTTCGTCGTGGGTCAGTGGTTGGGTGGCGATGACAGTCACAACGTCTTTGTCTGTGGTGACTTCTTTAAAGTCGATAATCACGTCTTCATCAGACAAGGTGGCTTTTTTAAAGGGAGCACGCCGTGTGATCCAGTGTAGCTTTGTGGTACAAAAGCAATATAAACGCACGCCGTCTGACAACATCATGTTAAACACGCCACGCTGTTTTAACTGTAAAGACAATTCAGACAACGCACTCGACAAGGTATCTAAAGAAGGCTCCTGATCGCCAAAACGCGCTTGCAGCTGTTCAACAATCCAGCAAAATGCCCTTTCCGAATCAGTGCTACCTAATGGATGGTGATGCGCTATGGGTAACGAGCCAGATGACTCTAATTGACCATTGTGCGCGTAAGTCCAGGTTTTCCCCCAAAGTAAACGGTGAAATGGATGAGTGTTTAACAGACTTACCGCTCCGACATTGGCTTGACGAATATGGCTAATGACGATATCGCACTTTAACGATGAACGACTGATGACTTCAGCCATGTCAGAATCGGCACTGGGGCGTGGATCATGTATAGACCAGACGTCGCCATCTCGATACATAGCCATTCCCCAACCATCTTTATGCGGGCCAGTACGACCGCCACGAGCACGTAAGCCTGAAAAACTAAAGCAAATATCGGTTGGCACATTGGCACTCATGCCTAATAATTCACACATCTTCTTTTTCGTCTCTTTTAAGTAGGTGTATTCTTTTTCATCCGTCGATACAACAAGATACCGCCACCAATAAGGAATATACCGCCCACATTTAATACCACATACAGAATCCACTCTTTAGAAGAAAGCATGGTTTCTGAATTCTTATTTTTTTCTGTGCTACGCACTTCTGTTTCAGTCGATGTGGACGTATTATTTTCGGCTGACACAGTATCTTGTTGTGTGTCGTCAACCAGCGTAATTGAAGGCGCCACCAACATAGGCGCGGTGCTAGCAGTATCGGTTGCCGTTGTCAGCGGGGCGATATCCGAGGCAAAGAGGGCTTCTTCTGTCAATCGATCGCTACGAATAGCAATCGGGGCTTTGCCGGAATCTCTTCCAACCACCCATTCAGGCGTTTCGTATTCAAAACGTCTACCTGATTGTGTGACCCCGATCAATCTGGCTTTCACCTTGGCATAACGACCCGCCTCAACTGGAAGTGTTTTTTCCCAGTAGCCTTGACCAATCAGTGGCATTAAAACCGACTCTGATGTGCCATCAGGGTAAGAAAACAGAAGGGTAATATCCGAAGCGAACAAGTTTAATTTTAGGTTAACAGGCTTAGCTGAAAAACGGATGGTTTCTCTGCCCTCTGGCACTCCTGTAAAGTCAATAGCAGGATGTACAGTAAACTGCTGAACCAACTGCCGAGAAAAAGTTTTACCATCAACGACACTTATAAGCTCATACGATCCTGACTCACTGATGCCATCATAATCTTGCTCAAACTGATCCTGAAAGCGCACCATGTCACCACTAAAAAGGGTGTTTCTACTATCACCATTATTGTGTATCAATGTTTGCTTTATTGTCACTAGATCTAATATGGCATTATCAGTGATTTTGTTTTTTTGCTCAAAAAGGTTCGCTACAGAACGAATGGGTTCTCCTTCAAAAACAATGGGAGATAAGACACTCATTCGCGCGCTTAAATTAGTGATGACTCGCACACTACTGCGGTCTAAATCCACATCCCTAAGTGACCACATCCCTTGCTCAGGATCTTGTATAGTAATCAAGGTGTAATGATCAGACGCCGAGAGAGCCACCTTGTCATTGCTTTGTAATGGCAATGTATCGCCACTAGGCATAAGAATACGGGGCTGGCGTGTTTCCTCGTGAAACATAAGAAGCGTTAGCTCTTCTATTGCCTCATCGACAGAAAATTGGTTACCACTAATTGGCAATTCTTCGGTGGGGGATGCCTGTGTAAAAATGCGATCAAAGGTGTCCAGTAGATCATCAGGAAAAGCCACTTCGGTATGAGTCGCGCTTGTCTTTAAAGCTATGGATTGTAGTAATTCTTTATCGGTATTGCCCGCGATGGAAATAGTGTGAAGATGGATTCCTTGCTCAACGAGCTGCGCGGTGAGCTCATTCAAAATACGCTCTCGTGAGGCTTCATTTACCGCCTCATCTAAACTGATATCGACCATTCCATCGGTTACTAGAATCCAATGTCGGTTAAATCCAGCCGGTAAGTCCCCCGTATCTGGCGTATCTAACAACATACGAATAATGGCTTCTAAATCTGTCTGCACATCTTCCGTTGTGTAGTTTCGTAAAAAGTTGACCAACTTAATTTTTGTTGCCGCGTTGACCGTATCTTCGGGAAAGAGGACTCGTGGTGCTTCACCAAACAGCCAAACACCTAGGGTGGCTTTTTCTTCAGGAGCGAGCTGTGAAATGAGTCGTAATGCTTCGGGGGTGAGCTTATCAGGATCACTGATCAACATGCTGCCAGAGGCGTCAACAATGATACGAAACTGCGTATTAGCTTGAGCAAAAGGAGCTAAGCTAAATACAAGCACAGATAACAACAACACAGTATTGATTTTCAACCACTTCACGTTTGCGAACTCCTTGAACGACGTTACTCTGTTAATGTTATCTCACAGGCATTCACACTATCTCATGGGGCTCCGGCATTCCATGGACCCATTTAATCACATGTGTTTCCCAGTCTTCTTCACTGACAGTACGCTCATTAACCGCATAATGTCGAACGCTTAATCCCTGACGCAGCATTTCTTTGTTACTGCCAGTCACTAAAGGATGCCAATTTGGAAGATCTTTAGTTTCATGCAGAACACGATAACTGCAAGTGTCTGGCAGCCATTGAAAGACATCTATCTGACCTGCGGTTAACGTCACGCAACTGGCCACTTTCGCTTGGCGGGTTTCGTAGACTTTGCACTGACACGTTGCAATGTTTAACTGATGACAAGCTAAATTAGTGTAATACACCTCTTCCGTCTCATCGTCTTGCAACTTTTGTAAGCAGCATTTGCCACAACCGTCGCACAAGGACTCCCACTCTGTTGAAGACATTTGCTCCATTGGCGTGGTTTTCCAAAACGGCTCGTAACGCTTAGCAATCATTATCGCAATCCAAATGGTTAATAAACGGCTTGTGTTGGGGTTTTGTACAAATCCAACAAATAGTCTTCTTTTACTGGCGGCAGTTGCAGGTAAAAGCCTTTTTCTCGGATTTCACTTGCCACTTTTTCAGGCGTTGCACGAGCAAGTTTACTTTCATTGGTTAATAGCATGGTCATGGCACTGATGCCTTTACCAAAACGCGCCATTAATTCTTCTGGAACGTCTTTTAACCCTTTGCTTTTTTCTACGTACAAATACATACCGTCATGCTTAGTAGAGCGGAACACTTGTACAATTAAATGTTGTTTCATAGTTTTCTCTTGGCGATATCACGCCATATTAGGACTTTTTAAATTTTTCTAACACAGGGTCAACAATTTCCTTACGACGCCAGCCTGTTAAAGCGGGATTTTGCCAATCAATGTCTGTGCCATCAAAAAGGTGTCGAACCAAAGGATCTAATAACTTACGTTTCATCATAGCTTCTGGTGCAATGTCTAAAGCATCAGCCCGCTCACGCACAAACGATTTAATGGCTTTCGTGAGTTCGCCCGCTTGCGATGGCAAGGGAATTTCTAAAGGACGTTGATATTCGTCTGCAGACAGTTCGTTTACCAGCGCCACTTTTTTCAATACCGTTTCACCGTACAAGCGATGTTGACGCCCTGTTATTTCTTCCGCTTCAGAAATGGCTTTATGATGCGTAGGCATTATTTTTGCCAGCGACCACAGAGTGCGATCTTTGAGAATCTGTCCTTTAGGAACATCTTCCTTACGAGCTTGCTCATCACGCCAAATAAACAACAAGCGCAACAGAGTTAAGCCAGCAGGCGGTAGTCGCCATGCGGTTTTCACGCCATCCCAGTTTTGTTCTGGGTCGGCATTCATTTGGTATTGCCACTTCAATGACTCGCAGTCTTCCATCACCCACTCAAGCATATTTTTGGCGTCTAAACGGGCGATTTGCAAGGGGTAAACCTTTGCCAGATACACCACATCTAGGGCCGCGTAACGCTTTTGTGCATCCGTCAAAGGCCGCTGCAACCAGTCTGAGCGCGTTTCATCTTTATCTACCGCTATCTGCAAATATTCAAAGATCAATTTCACGTAACTGAGTGACCACTGGGCACTGGCGTAAGCTTCCCCAATCTGGGTGTCATAAAATGGCGTTGGCAAAACACCCAATAGACGATCGAAAACGTCCATGTCTTCAGAGCAAGCATGGAAGACTTTCATAACGGATGGGTTGACCATTAACGCTCTAAGCGGCTGCCATTCATCAATCGCTAATGGATCAATTAATACCGCTTTCTCGCCTTCACTGATCTGGATTAACCCTGTGATTGGAAAATAGGTACTGCGACGAATAAATTCCGTATCCACCGCGATCACAGGCAGCTGCGCCCAATAGTCACACCAAGTGGCCAGCGAAGCGTTATCCGCTACCCAAATAATATTCAGAGCATCATCTTGATCATTCATACTAGAGTTTCTTCCGTCCCTCTAGCGCTAAAGCCAGAGTGTTGCCATCAACGTATTCCAATTCACCGCCCATGGGAACGCCATGAGCGATACGGCTTACATTGATGTTTAATGTTTTTAATTTTTCAGCAATATAGTGGCAAGTGGCCTCGCCTTCTACCGTCGAGTTAGTGGCAATTATGGCTTCTTCTACTTGATTGTGTTGAACCAAGGTTTCCAAACGATCTAAACCCAACTCTTCAGGGCCAATGCCATCAATCGGTGACAAATGCCCCAATAGTACAAAGTAGCGACCTTTAAAACTGCCTGCTGATTCAATGGCCACCACATCGGCCGGCGTTTCAACAATACACAAAGACTTGGCATCGCGGTCAGGATCTTGACACAACTGACATTCTGTTTCTTCTGTTAAAGTACGACAACTGGAGCAGCGCCCAACTTTGTCAAGCGCTTCTCTTAGTGCGTTCGCGAGTCTGTCTGCCCCTTGGTGATCGCGCTCTAGTAAGTACAAGGCCATTTTCTGGGCCGATCTTGGCCCAACGCCCGGCAAACAACGCAAAGACTCAATCAATTCTTTTATTAAGGGACTAAACAACACACTCTCCTAAAAGGGCATTTTAAAACCAGGTGGCAAAGACATACCCGCTGTCGCTGCGGCCATTTTTTCTTTTTGGCTCACTTCGATATTGCGTACCGCATCATTAACGGCAGCAGCAATCAAGTCTTCTAACATTTCTTTATCATCAGCAAACAAAGAATCGTCGATGGAAACGCGTTTCACATCGTGACGGCCTGTCATCAAAATTTTCACTAAGCCAGCACCAGACTGACCTTCGACTTCCATGTTCGCCACTTCTTCTTGGGCTTTTTGCATATTTTCTTGCATTTGCTGCGCTTGGCGCATCATGTTACCCATTCCACCTTTAAACATACTTTCTACTCTCCTATTTTAGGCTTTGACTTTAACCGTATCATAAACCAATTGTGCGCCCATAGTGGCAGATAATGCCTGCACAACGGGATGCGAATTCAAATGCTGTATTGCGACCTGCAAAGCTTCAGCGCGCTTACTGGCGGCAAACTCTTCAGCGGTCACACCACTGGTGTCTTCTACTGTGTCTATGATAAGGGGCACAGGCATAGCGAAAAATTCACTCAATGCACCCTGTATTTGTTCATAGCGAAGTTGATTTAGCATGTGTCCGTATTCTAACGGCACTTCTAAACGAATCCCTTGATCACTGGCATCCACTAAGCTGGAGTTCATCAGAATATTTTGCACCAAGCCTGTCAGCGGCAAACGGGGCGCCAGCAACCACCAAACTTGCATCGTCAGCTGATTAAAATGCGTTAGCTCAGGCATGGGTAACCCCAAAGCAGGCTGAGCGATGGTGTCGGGTATTTTTGATAATCGCGTGTCTGGCTCGATATTTTCCTCGCTGACGAAAGTCTCAGCAGGCGAACTGACAAGCGCGTCGACTAACTCGGCGGCGGGGTTATGAGGGTCTGTAACATCGGCAATACTCCTAACTTGCTCATCCTCATCCTCATCCTCATCCTCATCCTCATCCTCATCATCCGCTCCCATAACTTCGTCTTGCAAGTCTGCAACAGGTGCCTCTTCCCAAGGCGGATGTTCAGCGTACGACGGTGAGCTTAGTGGTGGCGCATAGTCAGGCTCAGACCTAGTTTCGAGTAACGGTTCTGCTTCCGGGACATCTTCAGGTTCTGCTTCAGATTCTGGTGCATATTCAGACTCTGGTACACGTTCAGGCTCAGACTCAGCCTGATCAAGGTTGTGCTGTGCGTTGTCTAGATAAGCGGTACTCTGCGTGTGTGTATGCTGAACAACGGGCGGAGTACTATGGCTGACCGCCATAGGTGGCGTCGGACGAAATGCAATCAAGCGTAGCATGAGCATTTCAAAACCCGCCCTTGCCGAGTGAGCCAAAGGCAAATCGCGGCGACCAATCAGTAAATTTTGGTACATGACCTGTATTTCTTCCGCACTGACGCTGGCCGCGATCGCTTGAATTCTCGCTAAATCGCCCAGTTGATCCACCAAGGCGCCCGGCACTTGCTGCTCTATGGCGATACGATGCAGAACATCTAATAAACTGCCACAGATGGCGGTGAAATCTGGCTGATAATCGGCCAATTTTTCAATGCGGGACAAAACATCAGCGGCGTTTTTCGAGACAACACTTTCTAACAAATCCAACACCTGAGTTTGATTAACCAAACCCAACATGGCAGTCACACCAGACTCCGAAATGGCGCCATTGCCAAACGCAATCGCTTGATCCGTTAGACTCAAGGCATCACGCATACTACCAATGGCGGCTTGACCAATTTGCCATAACGCAGCCTGTTCGAAGCCCACCCGTTCAGCGTTTAAAACTGTCTGTAAATAATCAACAACGCGTTGAGAAGACATATTCTTCAGATTGAATTGCAAACAACGGGACAGTACAGTGACCGGCAATTTTTGTGGATCTGTGGTTGCTAACAAGAATTTGACGTGTGCCGGCGGCTCTTCAAGGGTTTTTAGCAAAGCATTGAAAGAATGTGTCGACAGCATGTGCACTTCGTCTATCAGGTAGACTTTAAAGCGGCCACGAGTGGGCGCGTATTGCACGTTTTCTAATAATTCGCGGGTATCTTCTACCTTGGTTCGAGAGGCCGCATCCACTTCGATCAGATCAACAAAACGACCTTCAGCGATTTCTCGACAGCTATCACAGGTGCCACAGGGCTCAGGCGTAATGCCATTGGTTTCACAGTTCAAGCACTTAGCAAAGATTCGCGCAATCGTCGTTTTACCCACGCCGCGCGTTCCGGTAAACAGATAGGCATGGTGTAAACGCTGCTGACGCAACGCATTGACCAAGGCTTGAAGGACATGATCCTGCCCTGCCATTTCAAGAAACGTCTGCGGACGCCATTTACGTGCTAAAACTTGATAACTCATGATGGATACTGGCTGATAAAAAGCGATTTTTTATTGTACGGCAGTCCGAGCAATTTCGAAACCACTCTTGGTACACAGGGTGACAGGTAATCGAGACTATTAACCAAAAACTTCGGTATAAAGATCAATAACTTGGATTTAAAAGGCATTTTGTCCGACCAAATCGGACAAAATGCTTACCATCTCTAGTTTGCTTTTGCTTCACGCACTTTGCGCTGACGCTCTTTTTCTAAGGCTTTCTCTAGACGGTGTTTCTCTACGGCATCCAGTACATCCGCCCCAATATGCTCTTCGCCTCGCGCACGGGCAAGCTGCACTTGACGCTCGCGCTCGATAAAACGCTGACGCTGTTCGTCCGTGAATTTATCAAAGCAATGCACACAACTTACACCCTGAACATAGCGCTCATCTTGCTTTTCCGCTTCAGTGATTGGCATACGACAGGCATGACACTGGTCGTACTCACCTTTTTGCAAATCGTGATTGACCGAAACACGATTATCAAAAACAAAACACTCACCTTCCCATAGGGTGTCTTCTTTTGGCACTTCTTCCAAGTACTTCAAAAT
>CAZBUC010000083.1:5711-8718 GCA_964494965.1 uncultured Maribrevibacterium sp. | reverse complement strand
AAATAGCCGAAGCGGGCAGGAAGTGTAAATATTGCTGACAAGAGTTCGCATTTGGTGTGTGCGACCACTATACTATTGACCTTGAAGAACTGACACAATACATGATCAAACAGTACACAATGAAACAGGGCAAAACGACTTAACGTATGAGTGGAGCCACATGCTGAAATATTTGAGAATATTGACCATCCTAGGTTTATTGCAGGCTGTATTCTTGTCCTCAAGCCACGCTTTTCCTGTTGCAGATAGTGCCGATCTGGGGGCAGCGAAATCACTGAGTATTAGTGTGGGCGAGTGGCCGCCTTTTTTAAGTGCTGATCTCCCGCATTATGGTGTTGCTGGCCATCTTATCAAAGATGTTTTCCACAATATTGGTTACCATGTTTCGTTTACTTTTTTGCCTTGGGCGAGAGCGTATCAAGCGACTGCTAACAGTCGTTACGATGCCACCGCGGTGTGGATGCATCAGGTGGATCGAGAAAAAGACTTTCTTTACAGTGAACCTGTATTAAAAGAGAATTTTGTCTTTTTTTACCACAAAGATAACCCCCTTGAATGGGACAGCTTGGCGGATCTAAAAGGTAAGCTTGTTGGTGGCGCACTGGCTTATAGCTACGGGCCAGCGTTTGATCAAGCCGTAAAAGATAATTTGTTTACTATGCTTCGAGTCAGTTCTACAGAGCAAAACCTTAGAATGCTTGCGGCAGGGCGTATTGACTTTTTTGCTGAAGAGCTAAGTGTGGCCTACTACACACTACTCAATAACACCCCAGAGCTAGCGGGTGACATCTTGCATCATCCAAAACGTTTGCTGGTTAATCAAAGTTACTTATTATTTCCTAAGAGCGATCCTTCCAGTGCTGAGCTTGCGGCGGCGTTCAACGAGCAGCTCGAGGCTTTTAAAGAAGACGGTCGTTATCAAGCGTATTTCGATCGTCTTAGAAAAGGCTACTATCGCCCAAGCCAACGCCCTGCCTCAACATCTTCAAAAAATTGATCGAGTCATTTAATAACGGTGCGTTATTTCAAAGAGTATTTTGATCATTGATCGATTTTCTATTTTTGCTTTCTTGCGTTTTCTCGATGTTAAACCTGTTTAATAATCTTGCTTTAGATCACAAATGGTGGAGAAAGGGCTTTTCGGCTTTTAGTTTCTTCTATATATTAAGTTAATCTAATATTATCTTTAGGAGAATCTGATGAAAAGCTATAAAGAAATCAACAAAGACCAAAATACCTTCGCTCGGGAATATCGTAAAGCGTCCCCCGATATTTTAGATGGCTTTATGGCGATGCATAAAGCGGCCATGCAAGAGGGTGCTTTGTCAGTGAAAGTGAAAGAAATGATGGCTCTGGGTATGGGTATTGCTGCCCGTTGCGATGGTTGTATCGCTTCTCATGCCAAAGCCGCGCTTCGTGCTGGTGCTACTCGAGAAGAACTCATTGAAACTATTGACGTCGCTATCATGATGGGTGGCGGCCCGGCTGTTATCTACGGCACACAAGCATTGGCTGCGGTGGATGAGTTTTTGACAGAGTAATCATTGTATCTGAAAAGAGTGAAAGCTTTATGATGTCTTCATTCTTTTCAAATCTGTTTTGCGTTGGTTTTTTACTTTTTGATAGAAGTTTTCGTGTGATCCAAATTGCAATAGGTAGATTTCAAGTCGCTGTTCAATCCATGAATATCCAAGTAAAGCCTGCTGGTTTTCCAGTTTAAACTTGTGGACTCTTAGATGCGCTAGATCACCTTTTTTTTGCTCCCCAGTGCTGGGGCAAGCAATGATTTTGTCTATTTCATCTTCTACTAGTTTGAGTTGCGCTTCAGAAAGCTTACTTAATGCCTTCTCGAACCGTTTGGACTCGTAAATGCTAAGTTCGTTTTGTTCTTCTGACATAAGGTTTCACCAATCCTTGGTTTACTTCTTCTGTTGCTAATAGAGATTCACGGACAAACTCATAGGATAAATCGGGATTATCTATCATGATTTGGCCAATCTTCGCCCAGTATTCTATTTGCTTTGGCAAAGAACGGTGTTCAGCCTCTGCATAAACTTTGGCGTTAGCGACAAATGTGTCATCTAATCTTACACTAGTAGCCATGTTTTACACCTTTGGTTATATGGGTAATCTGTGTGAGTTATTTTGCAACAATTTGTCGCGTTATGCAACTTATGCGATGGTTTTGTTTCCTAGTATTCTCTTTGCGGTGTTGCATGGGATAGGCGTGACTTTGTCTCTACAATAAAACCGATTGCAGGATGCAAGGCAAACGCTACGGTCGCCTTGCATGTGTACATTAAGATAAATTAGTTTGCTGTATCGCCACGCTTCATTTGCATGCGGCGTAGGAATTCCGACATGATTTGCATGTAGAGTTCGTCGCCTATGTATTTGTCTTCAACACCACGGTCGATGCTGGGGTTGTCATTGACTTCAATAACGTAGCCGCGACCGTTGATTTCTTTTACGTCTACGCCGTATAAGCCTTCACCAATAGGTTTGGTAGCGGCAATTGCGGCTTGTAATACACGGCGTGGTACTTCAAAGGTGGGTAAAGTATCAAAGCCACCACTTTGACTTTTGCTACCTGTGTGTTGGTAGATCTGCCAGTGATTTTTCACCATGTAGTAACGGCAAGCGAAAATCGGTTTGTTGTTTAATATGCCGATACGCCAGTCGAATTCGGTGTACAGATATTCCTGTACTAGCAGTAATGACGATTTCTTAAACAGGGTGTTGAGGCTTTCTGTTAATGCTTCGCGGTTTTCTGCTTTGATCACGCCTTTGGAAAAGGCGCCGTCAGGGATCTTCACGACCATAGGGTAGCTGATCACGGCTTCTAACGCGTCTTCAACATCTTTTTCACCTTTGTGCACTATGCGTGTTTTTGGGCAAGGCACTTTGTGAGTGTTAAATAAATCGGCCAAGTAGACCTTGTTGGTACAACGCATGATGGATTGAGGATCGTCCATTACCACTAAGCCAAGACCTTCCGCTTTCTTGG
>CAZBUC010000083.1:0-5701 GCA_964494965.1 uncultured Maribrevibacterium sp. | reverse complement strand
TGGTGGTCAATATTGGTGGTTTCGCGGATAAACAAGCCATCGTACTCAGGCAAACGCATGATGTCTTTTGGGCCAATGGTGTCCACGTGAATACCAAGCTGTTTACCCGCTTGGATGAATTTCTTAATGGCTTGGTCATCACTTGGCGGCATGGCTTCTTCTGGGTTGACCAAAATAGCCATATCAAATTTTGCTGCCCGCTGGATACGGCCCTTACTCCATACCTTGTTACTAAAGGCTTCCAACGATTCTGCGAAGAGGGTTTCCTCGGCTTCCGTTAGTTTGCTTTGTGATGTAGAGAATAGGGCGGTGACTTGCCACTCTTTACGAAATTTTAAAGTGACTTCTAAAACCGGGCTTGGGAAGCTTTCAAAGAGTTTGCGTGCAAATTCCTTCATCTCGGGATGAATGGTTTTACCGAAGACACAGTGAAATTTCATTTCCATTGGCGCTTCTGGCTTGGCCAGCTTTTTCGCTAATAATGGCAGCCATTGTGAGATTTCAAGCTCATAAAGGTCTTTTTTACTTAAATCATTCAGAACCCGCACAGACGGCATGACGTGATGGCCACGGCTTTCTGCTAGTAAAGAACAATAGTATCCATCCGATAGGTATTTACTGTTTTTACAGAGGTTGATGATGCGTATGCGGCCTTGGCTTTTTGTTGCCGCCAAGTTGAGATATTGAGTAAAGGTGATTACGCGGTCGCTGGGTAAAAAAGCGGACCAATCTTTGGCCTGATCAACAACTATGTATGTCTGTGACATTAGGTATGCGTTTCCTTTTGCTTAAATGAGAGTCATCATGAGTGTTCAAAAACGTTTTAAAACACCCTGAATTTGTGCGGATAGTGCGCTTGTTTTTCTGTTTTAACAATAGACTAAAAGGAGAAAATAAAAAGTTTTTTTGATGAAAAATTAGTCTATCTTTTGCTATCTTTTAAATAAGTTTCGCCCTAGAATGCGCGAAATTTTTTGTCGTTAATTCACGCTTGTTAAGCTGTTTTAGAAATGGCTGAGCACTTGTTTTTTTTACGATCCTAACGATTTTTTGCCCTCCTGAGGCGCTGTCATGATCTTGAGTTCGGTCACCGAATCCTCTGCAAGTATTGAGATACGTTTAGCCAGTTTAGACGATTTAAAAGCCTTGCTTGTGTTAGAAAATAAATCCTTTACGGGTGACCGATTGAGTCGTCGTAGTTTTCGTCATGCGATTACGAGCTCAGGCTCAGCCTTGTTTGTGGCAAAGCGAGATGAAAGTGAATTATTAGGGTATGCCTTATTGCATCTGCGTCAAGGTACTCGCTTGGCACGATTGTATTCCCTGGCGGTCTCTCCTGATGCGAGAGGTCTTGGGATTGGTAAGTTGCTGATTCAAGCCTGTGAGAAAAAAGCAGTCAAAAAAGGCAAGATGCTGTTGCGCTTGGAAGTCAGTGATGTGAATCACACTGCTATCGCCTTGTATCAAAAAATGGGCTACAAAGAATTTGGTCACTATGATGCTTATTACGAAGACCAAACCGATGCGATTCGCATGCAAAAGCGCTTACGCCATGCCGGTGATGAGCAAACCACGCGAGCCATGCCTTGGTTAGCACAGGGCACGCCCTTCACCTGCGGGCCTGCGTCCTTGCAAATGGTGTTGTCTGCATTGCACCCTGATTATCAAGCCACTCCCGATGATGAATTAGAGATTTGGCGTGAAGCCACGACAATTTTTATGACGTCTGGACACGGTGGTTGTCATCCTATGGGGCTGGCGCTGGCTGCAAAAAAACGCGGCTTATCTGCAGGTGTTTGGTTGAGCGAAAGTGGCCCGTTATTTGTTGATAGTGTGCGTAATGAGTTGAAGAAAAGCGTTATCACCCGTGTCCATGAAAGTTTTGCAAAGCAATGCGAAGAGTCTGATGTGCCTTTGCATTATACGGCGATGCCGTTAGCGCAATTAATTGACGCTTTTGATGCTGGTGCGTTGGCGATTATCTTGATTAGTACTTTCCGTATGGATGGGAAAAAATCTCCTCACTGGGTGGTCATGTCGGGGTATGACGAGCATTGTATTCTGGTACACGATCCTGACTTGGATGACGATAAAAAATTACCTGACGATCCACCCAGTCCGTTAGATTGTCAATTTGTGCCGATTGCTCGGGAAGAATTTGAAAAAATGTCGCGTTTTGGGCAAAGCCGCTTGCAGGCAGCCATAGTATTAAAAGCACGATAGCTGTGTGTAAAAGGTAGGCGAGAAAAGCCACAAAAAAACAGGCTTCTTGCTTCATTCGCTGGCATTATATGGTTACCTGAATAAATAAGGAGAAGTTGTAATGAAGGTAGCCTTTACCAGTGACAATATTGCCGGTGCGTCTGAATCTGTACTGCAGGCCATGATGGAAGCCACTCAGGGCGATGCCATGCCATATGGTAACGATGACATGACGGCCGAGGTCACTGCTATGTTGTCGACCTTGTTTGAGTGTGATGTGGCGGTGTTTTTAGTCTCCACCGGCACGGCTGCGAATGTATTGAGCATCAGCGCCATGACGCCTCCTTGGGGTAGCGTTCTGTGTCACAGTGAAAGCCATTTATTAAAGGATGAAAGTACCGCGCCAGAGTTTTACACAGGAGGGGCGCGTTTTGTCGGCATTGACGGTGCACATGCCAAGATAGACCCTGTGCAACTAAAAAAAGTCGTTAGCCAAAAAGTGGGTGATGTTCATACCGCTCAGCCTTCTGCGCTGAGTATTTCACAGGTCACGGAAGTGGGCAGTGTGTACTCTTTAGAAGAGATTCGCGCTCTTACCAAGATAGCCAAAGAAGCCAATTTACCTGTTCATATGGATGGGGCGCGTTTTGCTAATGCCTTGCTGGCTTTGGGTTGTACACCTGCTGAGATGACTTGGCAGTCTGGTGTGGATATTGTGTCTTTTGGTGCGACCAAGAATGGCGTGATGGCGGCAGAAGCTATTGTGGTGTTTAAACAGTCTCTTGAACACAAAGGCATTTCTAGTGAGAAAGTCGCAAATGAATTGGGCTATCGTCGCAAGCGTGGTGGGCATCTGCATTCAAAAATGCGCTTGTTGTCCTCTCAAATGAAAGCTTATTTAACGGATGATCTATGGCGGCACAATGCTGCTCATGCCAATGCCATGATGGCGCTACTGCAAGATGGTTTGAAAACGATTCCAAGTATTGAGATCAATACCCCTGCTCAGGCAAATATGTTGTTTTGTACTTTACCTAAAGGCATGGCGGACTATTTATTAGCTGAGGGTTTTGCTTTTTATGGTGGTCGTTGGGAAGAGGGGGTGGTGCGTTTGGTGACGTCTTTCAGAACACCAAAAGCCGGTGTGGAGGCGTTCATAAGCAGCGCTCGACGTTTTCATAATACCAAGCTAGGTAAATGAATCTCTTTTCTTAATGACTTTTGCTAGTGAACCGTGCCTACTGGGTGAGCGTAAAAGACAGTAAGTGAATGTGTTTTGTTGATATTAATCACGGTGCAAATATCAACAGACAGAGTGTCCCGGTACCTTTGGTGCCCAATGTTTAGGAAAAAACACAATGGAAATAATACTAGGTTATCTTTTAAGCGTACAAACACTGGTGTTAATACTGGTGATTGTTTTGCTGAAAACCTCGATCAAGTTTGTGCCACAGAATCAAGCTTATGTGATTGAGCGTTTTGGTAAATATCAATCTACTAAAGAGGCTGGGTTGAATTTCATCCTCCCTTTTATTGATCGTATTTCAGCGGATCGTACCTTAAAAGAGCAAGCGGTAGATGTGCCGGAGCAGAGCGCGATTACCAAAGACAATATTTCTTTGCGTGTGGACGGTGTTTTGTACTTTCGGGTTTTGGACCCTTACAAAGCAACCTACGGCGTTGATAACTACGTTTTTGCAGTGACTCAGTTGGCGCAAACGACCATGCGTTCTGAGTTGGGTAAAATGGAGCTAGACAAAACCTTTGAAGAGCGTGATGTGCTGAACACCAATATAGTTGCTGCGATTAACGACGCAGCAGGCCCTTGGGGTATTCAAGTGTTGCGTTATGAGATTAAAGACATCATACCACCACAATCTGTCATGGAAGCGATGGAAGCCCAAATGAAAGCGGAACGTGTCAAGCGCGCGCAGATTTTGGAGTCGGAAGGCGATCGTCAGGCGGCGATTAACCGTGCTGAAGGTCAGAAAGCCTCTGTTGTTCTTGCGGCAGAAGCCGAAAAAGAAGAGCAAGTGCTCCGAGCAGAAGGTGAAGCGAAAGCCATAGTGGCGGTTGCCTCAGCGCAAGCAGAAGCACTTCGTCAAGTGGGTGAAGCGGCCAATACAGAAGAAGGTCAAAAAGCGATTCAATTGGACTTGGCAACAAAAGCGATCGAAGCCAAGCACGCGATAGCGAAAGAATCTTCAGTTGTTTTATTGCCTGATGGTGGAACAGATGCTGCCGCTGTTGTGGCCCAAGCCATGACCATCATTCAAAAAATGTCTAAAGGGAGCTAGGTATGGACTTCTTTGCCAATAATTTACCGCAGAGCTTGTTTGTTATCGGTCTGATTCTATTGGTCATCGAAGTGGCCGTACTTGGATTCTCGACGTTTGTGTTGTTTTTTGTTGGCTTAGCGTCTATGGCAACGGGCGCTTTGGTGTATGTTGGGGTGATTCCCGATAATTTGTTAAGTGCTTCGTTCAGTACCGGGTTATTGACTATGTTAATTGCCTTGTTACTGTGGAAGCCTTTGAAGCGCATGCAATCCAAGGTCAGTCGCAAAAAAGCCAAAAGCGAATTTACCGATCACCAATTTGTGTTGAAAGAACCCGTGTCTCCAACACTCTCGCCTAAGCATCATTACTCTGGGGTAGAGTGGTCTTTAGTCAGCGAAGAGCCCATTGAAGCCGGCACCAGAGTAGAGGTGATTGAAGCCGAAGTAGGCATATTGCATATTAGAGCCATAACACCTTAATTAATCTAATAGGTCATGTGTTAAAAACCTTAATAAAAGCGTCAAGCGAATCGGTTGGTTTAACACCGATCAGCTTGGCGTTTTTTTTTGCATTTTATCAGTGTCACGTCGGCATCGCTTTATATTCCCTTTAATCCGCTCAAAACAGTCAATACTGTACCAAGGTACAATAGCGGCTTTACTTTAATTGGCCTATCTTGTAAGTAATTATAAATTTATTACGCCTGTCTCGTCACACCTAACGGGCTTTATTACAAGGAAAATACCATGAGCGACAGTCAAGTACCTTTTGCAACACTCGGTAATGCGATCGGCTTTGTTACAAAGATAAGCGGTTCCGTTATTGTTCAGTCAATTGATGGCCAAGAGCGAGTGGTAAAAATTGGTGACCCGATTTTCTTTGGTGAAACGGTCGTGACAGGTGCAAATGGCAGTGTGACCATTGCCTTTATAGATGGCACAGAAGTGGTTATTGGTGGTGACTCCATCGTTGAAATAAACGATGAAATTTACAACACAGGTGATACTGAAGACCTCGTTGCCGATTCAGCCAGTGATATAGACGCGCTTCAAGAAGCCATTTTGGCGGGTGATGACCCGACGCTTATTCAAGAAGCCCCTGCTGCAGGTGAAGCAACGGGTGATCAACAAAATCGTTTTGACGTCGACATCGACCGAAACGACAACAGCGCACTGCCTACCTTTGGTAATGATACCTCCAGCGTACTGCCTACTTACGGC
>CAZBUC010000082.1:0-8876 GCA_964494965.1 uncultured Maribrevibacterium sp. | reverse complement strand
TAACATTACGTTATAAAAAAAATAGATTCAAGAGGCATTCCTGAATCTATTTTTAATAGAAGAAATTTGTCGCTTATACATGCCCACAAAAAAGCACGTTAGACATCAACCCGTCTTTAGACATAAGACAAATCATCTGCCGATATTGGCCGCACGACTAGACCCGCTCGTTGACCAATGGGTAAGTTGATGTTCGGAAACACAATCGCATCCCCAGATTGCTTAACACGGTATTCACTCTTTTTCGAACTAGATAGTAAAAAATCGGACTCGAACTGAGAGAAGTTGTTCGCATCCTCAGCAATATTTAACTGATAGCTTTCATCATCTTTAATTAACGCATCCAATACCGTAAAAATACTCAGCAAGGATATCTCGGATTGTGCAAAAGTCCCCTCTTCCAGTAGCAAACGCAGACTGCTTTCCATTTGAGTAAAGCGCGATAAATCGTTTTGACCAAAAGGATACACTTTACCCAACTCAATGGTGAAAGCATGAGCACCGTGCGTCTCGTAACTGTGGAAGGAAAACGTGGTGGTTGCTTGGTGAGACAGTAGCACGGCATCAATGCCACTTGCGGCAAGAAAGCTCAGTTGCTGCTTGTTATAGCGTGCTTCTTTAACATAAGGATAAACCACAAACTTCTCATGTTCAGAGCCACGTATGGCGGTATGTAAGTCATAATGTAATTTCGTGTGTTTTTCACCCAAATCTTGATAGAAGTCACCAATCGCCTGCTCAAGTCGCTCAGCTCGCTTCGCCTCAAAACCTTGGTAACCCTGCCATCCACCATGGAACAAACGATTCAAATTCACTTCGCAAAAACGCTTACCGGCGTTCGCAGCAACAGGATTGCCAATCAACACTAATAATCGAATACCCAAGGTTAAACGGCCGCTTAAAATTTGGATAAGCAATTCATTGACCAGCTCAATTGGGCCTGTTTCATTACCGTGCACACCCACCGACAGAACCAAGCTAATATCATGTTTTGCTTGGTGCGGTTCCAGCCGTAAAATCCCCGTGTCTTCAACAAACCCTGTGCCACTTGCAAAATCCAATTCAAACGGCGCTATGCTGTGCGGATTAGCCAATGTTAAAGCCAAAAAATCATGATTAAGAATGGTCATTTTACTCCACCGATTACACCCAAATTGATCCATATCATACCGCCTTTTAAGAAGCGATAACGGGCATTTTTTAGCCTAACCTAGATTACCAAAAAAAAGGTCGCCTTCTATATATAACGGAAGACTTTTCTTTCTACAGAAATGCCGATACCCTTTACCTATTCAGCTATTTTCTTTACCCATTGAGTATTTTATGTCCAACACTGATGAAGTCATTATCTTGGTCGACGACCACAACCAGGTAATTGGCGATGTACCCCGACGTTTAATGAATTTTAACAGTCACTACCATCGCGTTACCTACATATTTGTCTTCAACACGTCAGGTCATTTATTGGTTCAAAAAAGAGCCGACGACAAAGCCTTTTGTCCCAGTTATTATGGTATTACGACAGGCGGTGTAGTTGAAAAAGGCGAATCTTATATCGATTCCGCACACCGCGAACTGCAAGAAGAACTGGGGATTAATGCAGAATTGGAAAGCCAAGGCGTCTTCTTAACCGAAGGAAAGGGCTTCCGTATTTGGGGCAAAATATACACCTGCCTGTACGATCCAGAGATTCAAGGCGAGCTCACGCTGCAATCGAAGGAGGTAGCTTCCATTCATGAAATGAGCATTGCCAGCATTTTGGAGAATAAAGGTGAGTTACTTTTTACCCCAGACTCTATGGAAGCGCTTAACCAATACGTTAACAAACTCACCTACCCGAAAGACGATGATCCGCTTTAGTCTTTCCTGCTTAATCGGTTTTCTCATCAGCTCTTTCGCCTTAGCACAAGAGCGATGGCAGGACGACGCCTACATTCGCGATAGCTTCTTAAAAATTGCTCTTGAACGAGAGTATAGGGAAACAAAACATCCCAAGCTTGTCCGCTGGAATACCCCCATTAAACTATTTTTTGAAAGCGACAGCGGTGATGCGGCTTTCCAAAAAGAACTCTTGAGTGTGCATGCCCAACACCTTGCGCACATTACCGGTCTTTCTATTGATTTTACTGACGACAGAAAAGCCGCCAACATCTTTGTTATTTTTACCACCTACGACAACATTGAAAACAAAGTAAGACAGTATATTGGCGACCCTGACAATATCAGAGCTGCGTTAGATGAGGCTATTTGCTTGGGCAACTTCCGCCACAATGGCCAATATCAAATCACCCGTGGCAGCATCATCATCCCGGTAGATTACGCACGCCAAAAAAGGCGTTTTCTAGACTGCATTGTAGAAGAAATCACCCAATTGCTTGGTCTGCCAAATGACTCCAATTCGGTATTCCCTTCTATTTTTAACGATGTCAGCATTGATGCCTATCTCAGCCCATTAGACTACTTATTATTAAAAGCGCTCTATTCAAAACACCTGCAGCCAGGTATGGACGTCGCTCAGGTAACCAAAGCCTTCCCGCGCGTATTAGCCGATTTTCACGCCAACAATGAAATCAATAATGCCGCCTATCTGGTACAAAGGTACAGCTTAAAAACTTATTTAGGAGACTAGCCACAAATCGGATAGATGTTAGATAAAGCCTGCTTTAGATCAAGGTTGTTGTTTTTTGCCAAGACGTTTCCATAAATAGTATTTATTCTTTCTGCTTTTCCAACACAAGTTAGGTAAAATGCTGGCATTAAAAAATACACATTGGAGAGTCTGAATGTTTCCTGAGCTCAAAAATGATCGCTTTTTGCGCGCATTACTCAAACAACCCGTTGATACCACACCTGTCTGGATGATGAGACAAGCGGGTCGTTATTTACCAGAATACCGCGCCAGTCGAGCAACCGCTGGGGATTTTCTCAGTCTATGCAAGAACGATGCGTTTGCCTGCGAAGTCACTTTGCAACCCTTGAAACGTTATGAATTAGACGCTGCTATTCTCTTTTCAGACATACTGACGATCCCGGATGCAATGGGGCTGGGGCTGTATTTTGAAACAGGAGAAGGTCCTAAGTTTAGGCACACCATTCGCAACAAAGCCGATGTAGACGCTCTACCAGTCACCACAGCGAACGATTTAGGTTATGTGATGAAAGCGGTGACCACAATTCGCCACGCACTGAACGGAAGCGTACCTCTAATCGGATTTTCTGGCAGTCCATGGACGTTAGCCACTTACATGGTGGAAGGCGGTTCTAGCAAGGACTTTCGACACATTAAAGCGATGATGTATCAGTCCCCTGAGGTTTTACATACCCTACTCGACAAGTTAGCTCAGTCAGTGACAGCGTACCTTAATGGGCAAATTCTAGCCGGTGCGCAAGCATTACAAATTTTCGATACTTGGGGTGGTGTCCTCAGCGGCCCTATGTATCAGCAGTTTTCTTTACTCTACATGAAACAAATTCTCGACGGCTTAATACGCGACCACGAAGGCAAAAGAATCCCCGTTATTTTATTCACCAAAAACGGCGGGCAATGGCTAGAAAATATGGCGGCAACAGGGCCAGATGCCCTAGGTTTAGACTGGACAACTGACATCGCCGAAGCCAGAGCACGTGTTGGCCATAGTGTCGCCCTGCAGGGCAATATTGACCCTTGCGTACTGTATGCGGGCAAAGACGTTATTGAACGTGAAGTGGAAAACGTGTTGTCTGGGTTTGGTACGGGCAGTGGTCATGTTTTTAACCTTGGTCATGGCATCCATCAATTCGTCAACCCAGACCACCCCAAGTACTTAATTGATGCCGTCCACCGACTTGGACAGAAATACCACACCCCTAAATACGATGATTTAGACGCACTGAACGGCTTGTAGACTGGCTTCATAAATCCGCAGAGGCTTTGTGTAAACAGCAAAGCCCCTTCGTGTCGTCCAAAGTAATTTATATATCGCTCATTAGCCGCCATTTTATGGCGACTTTTTCCTTAGAGTGGTATTTTTATATGAAATAACAATGTTACATGGAGAATAATATGAAACTAATTACGGCGATTGTTAAGCCTTTCAAATTGGATGAGGTACGCGAAGCGCTTTCAGAAATGGGCATAAACGGCATTACTGTCACAGAAGTGAAAGGTTTTGGCCGTCAACGTGGCCACACTGAACTGTATCGTGGTGCTGAATACGTTGTCGATTTTTTACCTAAGGTAAAACTTGAGCTAGCTGTCGAAACAGACCAAGTAGAGCGTGCTATCGAAGCCATCCAATCCAGCGCCAATACGGGCAAAATTGGTGATGGTAAAATTTTTGTCACGCCACTAGAACAAATTATCCGCATTCGTACCGGCGAAACGGGTGCTGACGCCATCTAAATCACAGCGTCTTCTTAACAAACAAAAAAAGAGGCCGAAGCCTCTTTTTTTGTTTTCTATTTTTAACCTTTATCTGGCACCTTGATTGATAAAGTGCCCAGATAACGGTTTTGACGCAACTCAATTTGGCGAAAGATCGCGATAATCACAATACTAATTATCAAATAAATCGCACCTGCCGCGATAAAAATTTCCATTGGCGTGTAGGTTCTAGCGATAATGGTTCGAGCCATACCCGTTAAATCCAAAATCGTAATAGTACTGGCTAACGCACTGCCTTTAAGCATCAAAATGATTTCATTACCGTAAGCTGGCAAGACAATACCAAACGCTCTTGGCAAGAGTACGCGTCTGTACATTTGCACACGCGTCATGCCAACCACCTTACAAGCTTCCACTTCTCCCTGTGGAATGGCCTGAATAGCCCCACGAAAAATCTCCGCCGTATAAGCGGAAGTATTTAACGTAAAAGCAATAATGGCACACCAAAACGGCTCTCTAAGAATGGGCCAAAACATACTTTCTCGTACGGCATCAAATTGTGACGCCCCGTAATACACCAAAAATATTTGCACCAATAAAGGCGTGCCACGAAAGAAAAAGATATAAGCAAATGGAATCGCTCGAATCCAAGCAACAGGAGAAATTCTAGCTAACGCAATGGGTAATGCAAAGGCACCGCCCAAGACAATAGATAAAGCCACCAACTGAAGGCTGACCCAAGCCCCCTCTAATAAACGAGGAAAGTACTCAATGACAACTGAAATATCCATACATTATCCCCTAGTTAGACCACGACTGGCACGTTTTTCCATGTAGGAAACAAACACCATAGAGATAATAGTCAGCGCGAGATACATAAAGGCCGCCACTAAATAGAATAGGAACGGTTCTTTGGTACTGCTTACCGCAATATTGGCTTTACGCATGATGTCATCCAAACCAACCACAGACACCAATGCTGTGTCTTTTAGCAAAACAAGAAATAAGTTACCCAACCCAGGTAAAGCCACTCGCCATACCTGTGGCAAGATGATCCGATAAAACTTTCTAATTGGCCCCATACCCAGAGCCGTCGCTGCTTCGTGCTGACCTTTTGGAATCGCCTGCAAAGCACCGCGAAACACTTCTGTTGCATAAGCACCGAATGTTAAACCCAGAGCGATAACACCCGCGGCGAATGCGCCCACCTCTATATACTCGTCGTAACCAAACAACCCGGCAATCGCCATAAGAACACTGGTTGCGCCAAAATAAATAATCAGAACGGTTAGAAGCTCGGGAATACCACGAATAATGGTGGTGTAGCCATGCGCAATCCATCTTAAGACTTTATAAGAAGATAATTTGGCTGACGCCCCCAATAGGCCCAGAATCAAACCCACAAACAGCGAATACAGCGCCAGCTCAATGGTGACGACCGCACCTTGGAGCAGCTGATCGCCGAATCCATGAAGATCAATCATAGTTTTTTCTCAGAGTAAGCTTAAAAGTTAGTTTTTCGGCACCTAGGTGCCGAAAAACTCTAAGAAATACCTACGCTTAGTAGATAGAGAACGGGAAGTATTTAGCGTTGATTTTTTGGTAAGTACCGTCCGCTAAAATCGCATCCAGCGCTTTATTCAGATTCTCTTTTAGCTTTTTGTCGTTTTGGCGGATAGCAATCGCTATGTTGTCCGTTTTCATGAACGCATCGCCTTTGAACTCGAATTTCGAGCCATCAGCCGATGTTTTCAACCAGTTATAGGTAGGCAATTCATCAGACAAAACGATGTCTAAACGGCCAGAGATCAAGTCAAGGTAAACATTGTCTTGGTTATCGTAGAATTTAAGATCCGCTTTTCCAGTGAAGTTGTCTTCTAGGTATTGCGCACCAAGCGTTGCACGCTGCGCACCAATCGTTTTACCTTCTAAGTTAGCCAAATCAAATTCTTCACCCGTACGACCCAAGAAACGCAAACCACCTGAGTAATACTTATTGGTGAAATCAACCACCTTCAAACGGTCTTCGGTAATAGACATAGAAGCAATAATGGCATCAAATTTACGTACTTTTAAACCAGGAATAAGGCCATCCCAGTCTTGCGTCACGATTTCACAATCAGCTTCCATCTTGGCACACAAAGCGCGAGCGATATCCACATCGAAACCTTGTGGTTGTCCAGCTTCATCAATAAAGTTGAACGGCGCCCAAGCCCCTTCTGTCGCAAAGCGTACTTTTTCAGCCGCATGTGACGAAACCGTCGTCAATGCTGCGGTTAACAATAACGCCGATCCAAACACCATTTTTTTCAATTTCATTTTTTAATCCCCTTGGAATATTTGTTTACTAATTCACTATTTTTGTTTTGATTGGTACTCAGTTTTCACAAAAAAGACTAGAACACGCTAGAAAGAAACGCCTTACAACGTTCTGACTTTGGTGATCCAAACACTTCATCAGGCGTCCCCTTTTCTTCAACCACACCTTGGTGAAGAAACACGATTTCGCTAGAAACATCTCGAGCAAAGTTCATCTCATGGGTGACAATCAACATGGTACGTCCCTCTTCCGCTAAGTTACGCATTACACCAAGCACCTCACCCACTAACTCAGGGTCAAGGGCCGACGTTGGTTCGTCAAACAGTATCACTTGTGGGTCCATCGCCAAGGTTCTAGCAATCGCCACTCGTTGCTGCTGCCCACCAGATAGCTGATTAGGATACATGTTTTTCTTTTCCGCAATCCCTACTTTTTTTAACAAGTGCTCAGCGTACTCCGCCACTTCCTGTTTTGGGCGCTTTAGAACACTCAGTGGGCCTTCCATGACGTTTTGCAAAATTGTCATATGCGGCCACAAATTAAAACTTTGAAAAACAAACCCTATTTGCTGACGCATCTGCGTCAATTGACGCATATTACTTGCCACTAAGTCCGTGTCGCCCGGAACAAGATCCAGCTTATTGCCATTAAAAATAATGTCTCCACGGGTCGGGTTTTCAAGCATATTGATACAACGCAAAAACGTGCTTTTGCCTGAGCCACTGGAGCCAAGAATTGAAATGACGTCACCGTCGTACGCTTTGAGAGAAATGCCTTTTAACACCTCAACATCGCCAAACGTCTTGTGGATATCAATGAGTTCTAACGCCGGGGCTTTTGACATGATTCCTACCTTCTTTATTTTATAAACTTATTATTGTTGTACGTAATAATTACACAACACGAAATCAGCACTAAAACGCCGAACAAACTGGTTAGCCAAAATGGCACAAATATCTAAGAAACATCCAAGCCATCACAACTTACTTCGGCATTTTAAGTTACTTTTTCCAGAGTTGCCTCCTTTTCTTGTCCGACTGGACAGGCACTAAACTTAAATTGTGAATTTTATTTCTCTCTTCACGTGGTGTGATGCCGAAAAACCCCTTGTAAGTGGTACTGAAATGAGGCGCTGATCCAAACCCACAGGTCGCACCCACCTCGGCAATACTTTTGTCCGTTTGCAAAATTAACTGTTTAGCGTGCTGCAAACGCAACTCTAAATAATAACGCGATGGCACAATATCTAAGTTGCTTTTGAACAGTCTTTCCAAATGGCGTCTTGACACCCCAACATGAAAAGCAATGTCGTCCGAAGACAAAGGCTCCTGAATATTTGCTTCCATTAATTGAACCGCTTCTACTAATTTTGGCTGTCCAGTGCCTATACGCGCTTGGAGTGGAATCCTTTGCGGGTCCTCATGGGTGCGAATTCTTTCGCAGACAAACTGTTCTGAAATATTGCTAGCAAGCGACATGCCATGCTGCTTACCGATAAGAAACAACATCATATCCATCGCGGCTGTGCCGCCACTGCAAGTATAACGGTCTCTGTCTACTTCAAAAAGGTGGTTCGAGACAATGGTCTGTAAAAATTCATCGCGCAAGTTGGCTAAACTGCGCCAGTGAATCGTTGCGCGATACCCATCCAGCAACCCGGCTTTAGCCAGCAAATAGCTGCCAGTGCAAACACCACCCAAGCCTACTTTTTTTTTCGCTTGTTTTTTTATCCAATTTTCTAAAGTCGGACTTTCGCTTTTTATCACAGGAGACGCCCCACACACAAAAATCGCATCTAGATCGTTGGGTGCGTCACTCGTAAGATAGTCTGATACCGTTGTAACCCCCGTATTTGAAGGGATTGTTCTCTCCTCATGGGTAATAGTGCAAAAGGAATACAGCTCTTTACCCGTTACCCAGTTCGCCATGTGCAATGTTTCAATGGCAGAAGAAAAACCCAGCATAGAATAGTGCGGCAACAGCAAAAAACCGTATTTCAGGGGCTTTTTACTCGCCTGCATGATTTCTCTTGATGCGAATTCACTCTTGTACAAAATATTATCCTGTGAGGTATGAACAAAAACGGAGTTTATTTCGTTTAAAATGGATAACAAAGGTTTTTTTCGTGTTGAGCAAGGTTTTTTTGGCTCAATAAACCCGTCACCATAACAACATGTCGCTATTAGATAAGTT
>CAZBUC010000081.1:0-8883 GCA_964494965.1 uncultured Maribrevibacterium sp. | reverse complement strand
GTGGCATGGTCGTGTGCATATTTTGGACCGCGCGTCGTCGAAAGAGTCGACAGGCCATGGTTCCCCTTTGCCTATGCTTAAACACGGTGGCCCTGGGCGAGCGGGCGGTGGTGAAGAGTTGGGCGGTTTGCGTGGGGTGAAACATTATATGCAGCGTGCGGCGATACAAGGTTCACCGACCATGTTGTCAGCGGTTACCGATGAATACGTTCGCGGTGGTGATACTTTTGAGAGCGATGTGCATCCGTTCCGTCGTTACTTTGAAACCTTACGCATTGGTGAGTCCCTGTTGACGCACAGACGCACAGTGACAGAAAGTGACATTGTGAATTTCGGCTGTTTGTCTGGCGATCATTTTTACATGCATTTTGATGATATAGCGGCCCGTGACTCTCAGTTTGAACAGCGCATAGCCCATGGCTACTTTGTGCTATCGGCTGCTGCGGGCCTGTTTGTTTCTCCGGGTGAAGGCCCAGTGTTAGCAAACTATGGTTTGGATACCTTGCGCTTTATTACGCCAGTCCCGATTGGCGACACTATACGAGCACGCTTGACGTGTAAGCGTAAGATTGACCAAGGCAAACTCAGTCCAAAAGGAGAGCCTCAAGGTGTTGTCGTTTGGGACGTACAGGTTACTAATCAAAAAGATGAATTGGTAGCAAGTTACGACATTCTCACCCTGGTAAAAAAGCAATTTAATTGACTCTTTGATGAATGTAAGACAAAGGCGGTGTTATCGCCTTTGTCTTGTTTTGCCTCATAAAAATTATAAAAAGTGTAGGAAGGGTTATGTCGATAAAAAAGTGGATTGATGAGCGTTATCCTGAACCGAATGTTTACCGCTGGGTTGGTTTCATACTAGAAGCCATTTCGGCGTCTGTACTGTTTTTTTTAATGATGCTGACCTGTGTGGATGTCACAGGAAGATATCTGTTTAACAACTCCGTTAATGGGGCTTTCGAGCTGACACAAATAGGGCTGGCGATTTTGGTGTTTGCTCAGATGCCCCTTATTACTTGGCGTGGGAACCATGTCGTGGTGGATTTGTTAGACAATTTCTTAGGGGGGCGCATCGTTAAGTTGCTCGGTATTTTCTCTGTGTTTGTTGTCTCTTCTGCGTTTTATTTCTTAGCTCACCGTATTTATGAACTGGCAGAGCGTTCGATTCGTCGTGGTGAAGTCACGGAATACCTCAAAATTCCGACCGGTTATTTAACCGAGTACATCGCCATCATGAGTTGGTTAACGGCGGCCTGCATGTTGACCTACGGAGCGTATCGTGTGCTGAAAGGCGAACATCAATCTCAGCAACTTGGAGACTAACATGTCAGTGGTTTTAATCGGCTTTGCGGTGCTTTTGATTTTAATTTTGGTGGTGCGTATGCCCATTGCCTTTGCAATGGGTTTAGTGGGTTTCTTTGGTTTTGCTATGTTGCAAGGCTTAAGTTTTGACAATTTGTTTTCGTTTCGCTGGACGTCTACCCTGACACTGGCTTCTAGCCGTGTCATAGGCACAGTACAAGACTATAACTTGTCCATCATTCCCTTGTTCATTCTCATGGGAAATCTAGTGACTCGGGCAGGGTTGTCACAAGAGCTTTACAATGCGGCTTATGCGTTTTTAGGTCATCGTAAAGGCGGGTTGGCGATGTCTACAGTTTTGGCCTGCGGTGGTTTTTCGGCGATTTGTGGTTCCAGTTTAGCCACATCGGCAACCATGGCAAAAGTGGCCATGCCGCCCATGCGCAAATTTGGCTATTCAGACAGCTTGGCAACAGCGTCTATCGCAGCGGGTGGTTCACTGGGTATTTTGATTCCCCCCAGTGTGATCTTGGTGATTTATGGACTGCTCACCCAAACGAGTATTCGTGAGCTTTTCGCTGCAGGTTTGATTCCGGGTTTACTGGGTATTCTGCTTTATTTAGGCGCTGTTCGTTATGTGGTGTGGCGTAATCCAGCCGCGGGTCCATCAGGCGAAAAAATGGGCTTTAAAGAAAGACTCATAGCACTTAAGAGTATTTGGGGTGTCTTGTCACTTTTTATTGTAGTGATGGGGGGGATCTACCTGGGTATATTTACTCCAACGGAGGCCGCCGGTTTCGGTGCTGGGGGCGCTTTGTTGATTGGTCTAGGACGTCGTAGATTAAGTTTTTCCAGCCTTTTTGAAGCGTTAGTCGACTCGACACGTACTTCAGCCATGCTGTTTAGTGTGGTGATAGGGGCGTTCATCTTCTCTGACTTTATCACTCGCGCGGGCTTACCGGATGCCTTACTGGGCTTTGTGACGGCTTTGGATATGAGTCCTATGTTGGTGATGATGGTGATCTTGGTTATTTATCTCCTTTTAGGCATGGTCTTCGAAAGTCTCTCTATGCTGTTGCTTACTGTGCCTGTCTTTTACCCATTGGTCGCAGGGATGGGGTTCGATCTTATTTGGTTTGGCATTGTGGTTGTGATTGTCATTGAGATCAGTCTGATTACGCCCCCAGTGGGGATGAACGTCTTTGTGTTGAGCTCAGTCATAAAAGGCGTGTCAGCGGGCACCATTTTTAAAGGGGTAACGCCTTTCTGGTGTGCCGATATCATTCGATTGTTAATCGTTGCTTTTTTTGTGCAGGTGTCATTGTTCCTGCCAAATGTGTTGTACGGCTAGTCTAGCAGGTGTGAACCTGAGTTGTGTTTCTTATAAAAATCATAAAATAGAGGAATAGAAAATGTTAACACTGAAAAAAAATCTTCTTTGGGCTGCTTGCGGTGCTTCCATCTTAGCATCAGGCTTTGTCAATGCAGCAACGACCTTGCATGTGGCGACTTGGTTGCCGCCAACCAGTGCGCAAAATGCCGTTGTTTGGCCCACATGGAAAAAATGGGTCGAAGAAGCCACCGAAGGGCGAGTGGAAGTGGTCATTGAAAACTATACGGGTGATCCTAAGTCCATTTTTGATTCGGTTGAAGATGGTGTTTTTGATATTGGTTTTAGTGTTAACTCTTATTTGCCAGGTCGATTTAAGTTGGCCAGTGTGGCAGAAATCCCCGGTGAGATTTCAGACGCTGAAGTGGGTTCGGTGGCGTTGTGGAATACCTATGAAAAACATTTCACAGCCGATCAAGAGTTTATGGGATTGCATTTGCTAGGGATGTTTGTACACGGTCCTGGTCAGCTTTACACCAATTTTGATGTCAATTCGCTTGAAGACTTAAAAGGCAAGAAAATGCGTCTTGGTGGTGGTCTGGTGAATACCCTTGCTGAGCGCTTAGAAGTCACGCCTATTTCGGCCCCAGCACCTAAGTCATATGAATTGTTACAACAAGGCGTGGTGGATGGGACGTTTTGACCAGCAAAAAACGCTGCGTTTGAGTGAGGTAACAAAGAACCTGATTCTTTTCCCGAAAGGTCTTTACACCACGGCGTTCAGTATAGTGATGAACGAAGACACTTTTGCTGATTTAAGCAAAAAAGACCGTGAAGCCATCATGAGCGTGTCGGGTGAAAAGTTGTCTAGGTTGGCGGGTGCGGCATGGGGAAGTGCGGATAACGAAGGGATTGCCGAAGCAAAAGCCAACGGCGTTAATGTGATCTTTTTGTTTGATGAAGATTCGCTAGTGAAAGAAATGAAAGCGATCTCAGCTGGGATTGATCAATCTTGGATTGACTCTGTAGCGGATCGAAAAGTAGATGCGAAAGCCGCATTGGCGTTTTTTAGACAAAATGTGGATGCGTTAAGCGCGAATAAATAACCTGTTGTTGCTCCGTCATTGATTGTAATGCCGAAATAAAAAAGCCAGAAACAAAAAGACAGAAACCGTGGTCTCTTTACTGAGTGACCGCTGATTTCTGTCTTTTTTTGTGCCTATTTGAACCTTTCTGAACCTGCTTCTTTAACGAGACGTGTTACACGAAGATAAAGAATTTCGCGATAAACAAGGCCGCCAAGACATAAACTGCCACGCTGACGGTTTTACCTTGACCAGAAAACAGTTTAATCGCGGCATAACTGATAAACGCCAAAGCAATGCCATCTGCGATGGAAAAGGTAAGTGGCATAGTGAAAGCGGCAATCAGTACAGGCGCTGCTTCTGTGATGTCATCCCAATCCACATGAGATAGGCTACCCGCCATTAGAACGGCAACGTACATCAGTGCGCCTGCCGTTGCGTATGCAGGAATAGAACCCGCTAATGGGGCAAAAAATAAGCTAAGTAAAAACAGCAAAGCAACCACAACGGCCGTAAGACCCGTTCTGCCACCCGCGGCCACACCCGCAGCACTTTCGATATAGCTGGTTGTCGACGATGTACCTAACCCAGCACCCACAACGGTTGCCGTTGAATCAGCCAACAGGGCCTTTTTAATACGTGGTAATTTGCCGTCTTTATCAAGAAGCTTGCCACGTTGGCCGACACCGACTAGGGTGCCGGCTGTGTCAAACAAGTCAACAAAGAGGAAAGCAAAAATAACGCTTATCATGCTGATTTGAAATGCGCCTTCAATGTCCATCGCCATAAAAGTAGGCGCTAGAGAAGGTGGCGCCGATACCAAGCCACCAAACTCATTTTGTCCAAACACCATAGAAAGAACCGTGATCAGCAAGATGCCTATCATGACGGCACCCGTTACTTTCAAGTAAGCAAGGGCACAAATCACAAAGAAACCAAGCAAACCATAAATAGCCGAAGGCGCAGAAAGGTCGCCTAGTGAGACTAGTGTGGCGGGATTCGTTACAATAATACCGGCATTTTTCAAGGCGATCATGGCCAAAAAGAGACCAATACCCGCGGCGATCCCCAGTTTCAGAGAGGACGGAATGGCATTGATGACCCATTCACGTATTTTAAAAATACTGATAAAAATAAAGATAATACCAGAAAGGAAAACAGCCCCTAAAGCCTGCTCCCAGGTATAACCCATGCCTAAAACCACGCCATAAGTGAAAAAGGCGTTTAATCCCATCCCTGGGGCCATCGCAATAGGGTAATTGGCGTATAAGCCCATTATTAAACAGCCAATCGCAGCGGCTAAACAGGTTGCCACAAACACCGCACCCTGATCCATGCCCGCTTGTGCCAGCATAGATGGGTTAACAAAGATGATGTAAGCCATAGTAAGGAAGGTAGTAACGCCACCAACGACTTCATTACGGACCGTCGTGTTGTGTGCTTTAAGTTGGAAAAAGCGTTCGAGCATAGGGTAACCTTTAAAGTGGTGAGGGGATAAATTGCTTGTTTTGTGGTTTCATTAAGGGAATGAAAAATCACAATAATAAGCACCGAAATAATTTAATTACTGATCATTTGGTCAGGAGCAAGTTCGGTGCCAATTATAAAAAATTCGCGGTGTCTTGGGGAGAGAAAATGCAAAAAAACCGTACTAAAAGCGTACTTTCTTTACATTTTAGTGATTTTGTAGCCACGATCTCTGAGCACGGCTAATAAACCATCGGCCCCAGCTAGGTGCATTGCACCAACTAAGACCATTTCTACGTCGTTTGTGCTTAACATGTCTTCAATTTGGGGCATCCAATGGGTGTTGCGATCCGCTAGCAGTGATTGGTACACGTCGGGAAACTCTTCTTTGAATTGGCCTAATTCCAACTCAGCCAGGGCTTCCATATCGCCAGTACGCCAACTTTTTTTCAGGCTCTTCATCGTATAGGGCATGTTTTTTATGTCTGATAAAGCGTAGTTAATAACCGCGTTACTGTCCTGTTGGTTGATGGCGTCCAGCATGGCCACTTGTTCTTCAGGCGCTTCCAGCCAACCGATGGGCTTATTCTCTTGCAGCGCAAGGCGTGCGTAAAATTGGTCGACTCCTTCACTGGTAAAGCCTAGGTGCTTAAGTTCAATCATGCTCAATGATAGGGCGAGGGCACTGGGCTTGAGATTTTCGACTGCCATCATGGGTATTTGCCTAGCGGCTAAATAGACAGACAAGGCGTGATAGGTGTCTGTGTCAATGACTTGATCAATGGTTGTGCCATCGTTGTATGAGAGTTGAGTTTGCATGTAGCGGTGAAATTTGGGGGTACTTATCGTTGCCATATTGGTTTCGAAGACGATTTTATCCGCGGTTTGATAGGCTTCGTCATAGGCACTGGGCAATGGATAATCTTGCGGGGTTAATAAATGTATAGTGCCAGCAAGATACAATGAGCTGGTGTCAGAACTGACTTTCCAAACAGACGCACCATGAGCCTGAAAAGCGGTGATAAGTGTCAGTAATGACAAGCCACATTTTTTAATCAACGTCATGTCTCTCTCCGATGTGTTGGGGTACGTCCATATTCGCACGATAAAAACTGAAACGCAGTGTACGTGTTTACGCAATAAAAAGTCGTCAATTTATGTGGTTTTTTTGTGCATATTCATGGTACTAGGTTGGAAAAAGGTAATCTCATCCTGCTCGGCGGTTGAACAGTGGTATCATGGTGCTTTGTCAGCCATCTTAAAATTGAGTAGCGGTAATGAAACAAGAACAGGTAGTGATTGGTTTAACAAACCCTAAAAGCATCACCAATGTTGGCGCTGTGATGCGTGCGGCAGGGTGTTTTAAGGTGGATCAAGTTTTGTACTCTGGTGAGCGTTACGATCGAGCATCAAAAATGTCCACGGATACAAAACAGGCCCGTTCACACATTCCTTTGGTCAATATTAATGAGCTAAACCAGCCGAGTTTAGTGGATACCGTAGACGAAGATACCAAGATCGTTTGTGTTGATCTGATTCCGGGCGCCACTCCACTGCCTGCTTTTGAGCATCCTCACAGGGCCTTGTATATTTTCGGACCGGAAGACGGCACCATAGACCAAAAAACCGTTGATAAAGCAGATTTTGTGGTATTTATCCCAACCGTTGGCTGCTTGAATTTAGCCGCTTCGGTCAATGTTTTACTGTATGACCGCTTGGCGAAATCCTCTGCTGCGAATGCCGGCGACGCACTCATTTTGGCGAGTAAGGACGTGAATAACAACGTCACTGTGCGCCGCTAATGCTGAGTTGATTTATGGTTAAATAGTGGGTGTTAAACATTACACAAGGTTAATGGCATAAGGGCTGTACTGATGCGCTATCAAGGTATTAAGGTAACCTTAATTACGGGTTTTTTGTGGGCAGGTAAAACAACGTTAATTCGAAGCTTGTTAGAAAAAGCGCCCCCTCACGAGCGCTGGGCGGTGTTGGTAAACGAGTTTGGTGATATAGGACTGGATGGGGCCTTTTATGCTGATTTAGGCGTCGCCATTCGTGAAGTACCAGGGGGCTGTGTGTGTTGTGTTACGTCCGCCGCGTTTCAACAAGGGCTGAATCAACTGGTTCGACAGTACAATCCAGACCGAATTTTTATTGAGCCATCCGGATTGGGTCACCCGAAACAAATTATAAGTAAACTCCTCGATCCCATGTATCAAGATGTCTTTCTTTTTACGGGGGCTTTTTGTGTGCTTGATGCACGCAACCTAGGCAACCCACGTTATACTGAACATGCGATATTTAATGACCAAATTGAGTCGGCAGACGGCATTGTCTTGAGCCATGTGGACCGTTACAGCCCCGAAAACGATCAACAAGCGGAAGCGTATTTCACGCAATTAATGGCCAAAGGCATTGCTCCAAACATATTTCGTGGTGAGCCAATGGGGCTTGATGTGCAGGCATTAGATATTCGTTTGCTAACAAATAAGGTCTCTCGTCTTTTGCACAATCATCACGACCACGACCACGACCACGATCACGACCATGCTTCGACTTTTAATGTCATCGGACATTACAGTAAACAGCAAGGTGCGATGCAGGTATTGGGTTGGCGATGGTCAGATAAGACACGTTTCGATGAAGCCAGTGTAAGGTCTCATCTTGATGTTATGGCGTCTTTGCCAGAGATATATCGCATAAAAGCGGTGTTGTCTTTGGATGCGACAACGGCTGTTTTTGTTAATGTGTCTAAAGGCGAGATCTCGTTATCGCATTCTGCTTGGACGGGAGAAAGCCTTTGTGAGGTGATTGGTCTTGCCGATGACAACTGGGTAAACAGGGTCAAAACCTGTTTTGAAGATGGAGAAAATACGCCGTTCCTTTAAGTTGGAAAAAGGTGCTGACAGCGCCTATGGCTCATCTTGTAATAGCGCTGAAGTATTTTGTTACTAATCTTGGTCCCTTTTGTTATTGAGAGAATGGCGCTGATAGACGACTCTTTCTACTATCGAATGGTTCTCTTCAGAACCCATCAAACAAAAACAAAAAGAGGTCACAAGTCATGCCAGAATATAAAGCGCCCTTACGCGATATTAAGTTTGTCACTGAGGAAGTACTGGATTTCCATGGACACTACGCCAAATTGCCTGGTGCGGAGGAAGCGACACCCGATATGGTGTCGGCTATTTTGGAAGAAGGTGCGAAATTTGCGGAGCGTGTTTTGTCTCCTCTTAACCGTGTCGGTGACGAGCAAGGTTGTACCTTTAAAGACGGTGTGGTCACAACGCCAGAAGGTTTCAAAGAAGCTTACCAGCAATACGTCGAAGGCGGTTGGCCATCGCTGTCTCACCCAGCAGAAGTCGGTGGACAAGGTTTGCCAGACTCTTTGGGTATGATGGTAACGGAAATGATCGCAACCTCAAACTGGTCTTGGGGTATGTACCCAGGTCTTAGCCATGGTGCGATGAATACCATTGAATTACATGGTACTGATGAGCAAAAGCAAACTTACCTCACTAAACTAGTGTCCGGCGAATGGACAGGCACCATGTGTCTGACTGAGCCACATTGTGGTACCGATCTTGGTATGTTGAAAACCAAAGCGGAGCCGCAAGCTGATGGCAGTTACGCTATCACAGGGACAAAAATCTTTATTTCTGCTGGCGAGCACGACATGGCCGATAACATTGTTCACAT
>CAZBUC010000080.1:435-8906 GCA_964494965.1 uncultured Maribrevibacterium sp. | reverse complement strand
ACCAGCTGATGCGCCCATTGGACGCCACCTTGTTCACCAAGCTGCTCCAATAATGACAAGCGCAGTGACTGCCGCGCAACGTGAATATTAGTGCGTCGCAACGAGACATCCTTACCAGGCGGACGCCATTTTCGCATGCCCCATTCTCCCACCACTTTGCCCTCTGTGGTGTGAACCAGATGGCGTGTCGAGACAATGCCATCTTTTAGCGAAAACAAGCCCAAGCCTTCAATCGCTTTGCTGGCTTGCTGCAAGGTCAACCCATAGCCTTGTGAGCGTGCATTAAACCCAGAGTCACGCTCGTAAAGCGTGAACGGAATACCACGATGCAAACAGGCTACAGCCAACGCTACCCCACCAATACCGCCACCGATAATGGCAATGTGTGGGTAATTGTCATGATCTGGCAAAGGAGGACAAGATGCCGGAATCAATCCGGATCCAGCGCAAGTGACACAGTCGTCCAGATGCCCTTTAGGCCGTACGGGAGCAGGCCCCACACCTTTTAAGCGCTCAAATTCCTCCAGCGCCCGTTGATAACTCAAACGTACCTTCTTGCGTAATCGACGACTTTTTTGCCCTCGACCCTGACAATCCAGACACACAGTCCAACTCGTTTTCTCACCTTGCAATCGCTTACTTCCTCTTGACGACAAACCCATTTACCCAGCTAGCGGCTTATTGTCATTTTTAATGGATAAAAAAACCACCAATAAACAAACCTAAATCACTGGTTGTCTATTGGTGGCACTTTATCATATTGCGGTGTTATTCACGCCTCTGTTAGCCCAACGGGTGAAACGTTTTTCAGTCCAAGCAAACAATTCATACATGACCACCCCCATTATGCCAATAACAATGAGGCCAGCAAACACCAGTGCCATGTCCATCGACGAACTGGCGGCCATCATCAAATAGCCTATGCCCATATTAGATGCAACCGTTTCGGATATGACCGAACCAACAAACGCCAGCGTAATGGCCACTTTGAGTGACGCAAAGAAATACGGCAAGGCTCGCGGCAAACCGACTTTACGAAGAATATCTAGCTTGGAGGCGCCAAGCGAACGCAGCACATCTTCCAACTCTGGCTCTAAGGTTGCCAAGCCCGTTGCCACATTCACTAACACAGGGAAAAATGAAATAAGAAACGCCGTCAATATGGCAGGCACCGTTCCGATACCAAACCACACCACCAGCACAGGGACAAATGCCACCTTGGGGATACTATTGAATCCCACTAAAAGCGGGTAAAACGCTTTATAAACAATCGGATAAGTCCCGACCGCCACCCCCATAACAACGCCCACTACGACAGCAATAGCAAACCCCACCAAAGTAGTAAAAAACGTCTGCCAGGCGTGCATCATGATGGGCTCCCAACGATCGACGCCCGATGCCCACACTGATGAAGGTGCTGGAAACAAATATTCAGGGACATTAAAGCCCACACAAATCATTTCCCACACCAACAACAAGAACACAATAAGCATCCAACTGGCATGCTTTATTAAGAACTTTCTGCGATTAAAAACCATCATCTTTCTTGCCTCTTAGGATTGACGAATAGAGCCAATATGCTCACGCAACACATGCACTTGGGCAGCAAAAGGCTCGGTATAGGTCACCGATAATGGTCGCGGACGCTCAATATCAATGTCTCGTTTCACCAATATTTGGCCAGGGCTTTTGCTCATGACATACACGGTATCGGCTAAAAAAACCGCCTCACGTAGATCATGTGTCACTAAAATGACGGTAAAGGGTTGCTCTTGCCATAACTCTTGCAACATGCACCACAGCTCTTCCCGTGTGAACGCATCCAGAGCACCAAAAGGCTCGTCCAACATCAACAGCTGTGGTTTGTGAATCAAGGCGCGACAAATAGAAGCCCGTTGTTGCATCCCCCCAGACAATTCCCATGGGTATTTATGCTCCCAGCCTTTTAATCCAACCCGCTCTAGCAAAGCCATCGCCATGGTTTCAAATTCTTGACGCTTGCGTCTGAGCTGTGAACGATAAGGCTGTACAATTTCTAAGGGCAACATGACATTTTCTAGCGTGGTGCGCCACGGTAAAAGGTTCGACGCTTGAAACGCCATACCAATGCATTTTTGCGGACCACCAATCTGTCGCCCATCAATATAAACATAACCTGAGGTTGGCTCGGTTAACCCCGACACCAACTTCATTAGAGTCGATTTGCCACAACCCGAAGGCCCCACTACGGCGATAAATTCGTTCTGCTTAACTGATAAAGAAATGTCTTTAATAGCCAGATCGCCCCCTTCTTCGTAGGCCAAACTGACATCTTCAAACTCTACAAACACCATAGTCATTCCCCAGCGAAAAAAAGCCGTTCGGTCATGCCGAACGGCGAAGATTAGTTTTGCATCATGCGAGTACTTTTTTCAGGCAACATCGCCATGTTAAATAAGGACTCTGGGGTAGGCGTACGGCTCAAGTTAAAAGACGATACGGCTTCATCAATAGATCGCTTTAACCGCTCCATGGTCACTACGCCTAAACCTTCGGCACGCGTCTCATCGGTGATCACTTGCGCCTCTAACGCCAGTGTTAAACGACGCAGTTCTAACGATTCTTTGATCAAAGGGTCGCGTTTAGACACAAATTTCACCGCACTTTCTGGGTCGGCTATGGTTTCAATGAGCGCCTTGTTAAAAGCGCGATTAAAGCCTGCTACTGCCTCTGGATTATCTGCCAACATTTTTTGACTGGCGATGATGGCATTCCCGTACAGGGCCACACCATAATCGGCATAAGGCATGACCACTATGTCATCTAACGATACACCGCGGGCTTCTAGGTTTAATAAACTGGTAAAATAGAACCCCGTGATGGCGTCTACTTGTCGACGCGCTAACAAGGTTTCACGAATAGCAGGATCAACACTTTGCCAAGTAACCGAGTCCACCGCTAAACCATTGTTTGCTGCAAATGCAGGCCATGCCTTGCGTCCACCATCAAACACAGGCGCGGCCAAGGTTTTACCGACCAAATCAGCAGGCGTATTGATATTGAATTCTTTGAGTGTAAACACCGCGGCAGGCGTTTGGTTGTAGAGCATGTATACCGCCTGCATGCCTGACTCTGGGTTCGCCGCCGCGTATTCTACTAAGGCGCTAAAATCCGCAAAGCCCATGTCATAGGCTCCCGTCGCGACGCGTGTTACCGCGCCAGCAGAGCCATTGCCCGAGTCGATAGTGACCTCTAAACCTTCTTGTAAAAAATACCCCTTTTCCAAGGCCATTAAAAAGGGCGCAGACGGCCCTTCAAAGCGCCAATCTAGCGTGAAGTTAATTTTTGTTGTTGAGGCTTGAGCGAACCCTAAACTAGGCAAACTCAGAAGCGCTGCCGCACCACAGAGTGCAACCAGTTTTTTGATAGACAGACGTTTTGCAATATTCATGGCTTATCCTTATGTCACATTAAACACCCAACAAGGGAGCGCCTCATTGGGAACCGTAGATGAAAGAACGCGATACTTTTCGTGGCAAAGAGGCGGCTGCTTTAATTGACCGCTCAGTCAATCTTTACAAAGCAAAATACACGCCATATAAAGAAACCCATGCGTTACAGAGAGAAAATGGCAAAAAAGAGGAAACCTCACATTCGAAACAGCGCCATTTAAATCCACGTACCAGGCTAAGATGCTTTATTTTAGTGCAATCGTGTCAGACGAACGTCAGGGACAATCTAGCTAGTATTTGAAGCAATTCTTGGGTGTTGGAGATCGCCAGGCACACCAAGACGAAAATAACGCAGGCATAAAAAAGCCCCCGTCTTATCGCTAATAAAACGAGGGCTGCTTGCCGTCTTACGACGGCATTTTTCGGGCTAACTGTTGCTTTAGCTGTTGCGACGTGCGGCGATTTCTTCGCGACGCACACGTTGCGCCAGTTTATCTAGAATACCGTTAACGTATTTATGACTTTCGGTAGCGCCAAAGCCTTTCGCCAGTTCCACGCCTTCATTGATAGCAACGCGGTATGGAACATCTAAACGCTGTGACAATTCAAATGCACCAAGGCGCATAACCGCCAATTCAATCGGATCAAGCTCACTCAGTGGGCGATCCAATAGCTCTTCAAATAAGTTATCCAGTTTCTTAGCACTGGCCGTAACGCCTTGCAGGAGCTCACGAAAGTAAACCTTGTCGCACGAATCCATATCCTGATCCATAACAAACTGGGTTTCTATCTCACTCACGGCCGATTTATTCATCTGCCACTGGTAGACCGCTTGCAATGCCAAACGACGAGAAGCACTGCGCATTTGCGAACGTGAAGGCTTCTTTTCCTTACGTTTTGGTGCTGGAGTTTGGTCGTTTGTTGTTTCCACTTCGCTCATTTTTTGCCTCAATTATCCAGACTACGCGGCCATATGGGCTCACGTTTTCGCCTGCTTGGAAGTACTTTTGCTGGTAAGAAAGCTGCCTATTAATTTGACGACTAGACTTGGATTACTAGACTTGGATTACTAGACAGTACCTACGGTCATGATGGCCAAAAGTACAAATATGTTCTTTCTCTTGGGCGGCGATTATAGCAACATTTATTCTAGGTTTCTCGGCAAAGTTTTCTAAATCACCGCAAGAAAAAACGATTTCTCGCGGTTTTGTTAAAAAACACCGAAAAAGCAATGACTCAGCACTCGGCTATTCGTCATCGCCCTCTTCACTATCTTCGTCTAGGTAGCTTGGCAAGTACACCAAGCGCACATCCTGACCCACTTGACTAACGGATGTCAGGGTTAACTCCACCGCTTCACTCATAGTATCAAGAGGCAGTGTGAATAACGGCCGAGCACTAGAACCCAGTAATTTTGGCGCCATGTACACAACAATTTCGTCCACCAATCCGGCTTGCAAAAAACCGCCTGCTAGCTCGGCCCCGGCTTCTAACAAGACTTCGTTAATCCCAAGGTCGGCAAGCTGCGCCATTGCATCAAGTAGATCAAGTCGACCGTCTTCACCCCGTGGCGCAAAACGTATCGTCACGCCTTTTTTAGAAAGAACGTCTTGATGTTCTGGCTCAACCTCTTCTTCAACAGAAAACACGCAAACCTGATGGCCTGGATAAAGGATTTTCGCTTCCGGCAAGATAGACAAGGCCGTGTCCATAATGACACGCAGCGGCTGGCGCACGCTTTTGGGGTCTGCGTCTTGGTCATTCTTATCGATGCGAACCGTCATGCTCGGATTATCTGCCAAGACAGACCCTATACCGGTAACAATGGCATCACTTTGCGCGCGCAAGCGTTGCACATCAAGACGCGCTTCAGGACCGGTAATCCATTGGCTCTCGCCCGATTCCATCGCCGTGCGACCGTCCAAACTCATGGCCAGCTTGACGCGCACATAAGGCAGCCCCTCGCGCATGCGTTTGATAAAACCTGGATTCAACGCCTCACATTCCGCCTCTAGAACGGGGCCGATAATCTCAATCCCCGCTTTTTTTAGTTTTGCCAAGCCCTTACCAGACACGTCAGGATTCGGGTCTTGCATGCCGTACACAACGCACGCTACGCCTGCCTTTATCAAGGCGTCGGCACAGGGCGGGGTTTTACCTTGGTGACTGCACGGTTCTAAGGTGACATACGCGGTTGCGCCGTCCACTGCCTGTTTTGCATCCGCTAAGGCGTTCACTTCCGCGTGCCCCTCGCCCGCTTTGGCGTGAAAACCTTGACCGATTAGCTGGTCCTCTCTTACTAAAACACAGCCTACTCGTGGATTGGGGTGAGTCGTATAAAGACCCTGCTGTGCCAGTTGAATGGCTTTTGCCATCCAATATTCGTGGTTGTTAAGGGTCATTTTTTGTCTTCTTTGATGGATTCTGAGGAATGTTGTTTTGTGTCTAAAACAGTGGTGCTGTGGTTTTCTAGGCGATCAATCGCCTCACGGAACTCGCTGATGTCTTTAAAGCTGCGATACACAGAAGCAAAGCGAACATAAGCCACTTGATCGAGGCGCTGCAATTCTTCCATCACAGCTTCCCCCGTCCAACGAGACGGCAACTCGCGCTCGCCAGTCGCTTGCATTTTTTCTTTAATGCGCGTGATCGCGGTTTCAATTGCTTCTATGCTGACAGGGCGTTTTTCAATGGCTTTTAAAATGCCGTTGCGCAGTTTGTCTTCATCAAACACCTCTCGACTGCCATCGCTCTTGATCAGCTTAGGCATTTGCAGCTCGGCGACTTCGAAGGTGGTGAAGCGTTCATGACAGTGAATACAAGTACGCCGACGACGCACTTGTGCGGATTCCGACACCAGCCGAGAGTCCACTACTTTAGTATCTAAGGTTCCACAAAAAGGGCATCGCATGGCGCTTCCAATATTACTAACTTGGTGTAAGAATGCCTGAGTTTAGGCCATCGTATTTTGCAACAAATAATACCAACCCCATTGCAAGATAGCTACCGAGGGACACGGCGCGCTGGCGTCTATTCTTTGCTTGTCTCAAGAATTGGATCATAAGGATATCTATGCCGTTTGCAGAATTATCGGGCTTGGTTGCCGCACTCTGCTGGACCATTTCCAGCCTGATGGCTCCAAGATTAATTGAGCGTTTCGGCACCATGCTTTTCAATACGGTGCGCATTGTCATTGCCAGCGTCTTACTGCTGTTGATTTGTCTGATCACGGAACGATTCAGCCTGGCTTTATGGCAACATACCGAGCTGATTATGTTTTCGGGGCTGTTGGGTATTTTTATCGGCGATACCATGCTGTTCTCGGCGGTACACCGCCTTGGCCCGCGACGCACTGGGGTGCTGTTTGCCACCAATGCCCCCATGTCGATTGTATTAGGCTGGTTGTTTTTAGGAGAAAACCTGTCGTTTAGTCAGCTATTTGCCTGCAGTTTAGTGCTTACAGGGGTAGTGATTGCCATTTTATTCGGTCGTAGAAACAGTCTTCATGCTTGGGAGCAAACCAAAGGCAAATTGAGCATCGGCATTTTGCTTGCGCTTGGTGCCGCTCTTGGGCAAGCCAGTGGCGCCTTGCTTAGCAAGCCGGCTTTGCTCGATGGCGCTGACCCCATTGCGGTTTCGGCCCTTCGAGTGGGAACGGGAGCGCTGGCGCTGATACTGGCTTATGGCCTCTTCTATCGACATAAGCGCCCTGTCGGTGCCATCCCCTTTGGTCAACTCACACGCGTCGACTTTATGGGCATTGCTACCCTAGCGACTATTGGTATGGTGATTGGCATGAGCGTTCTCGTTTGGGGTGTCGGTAACGCCAACGTCGGTATCGTCACCACATTGTCAGCGGTCGTACCTGTACTGATTCTGCCCGGTTTATGGCTGACCACAGGCCAACGACCGGCGCTTGGTGCTTGGGTAGGGGCGTTTTTCGTTGTCGCTGGCGCCGCGTTGATTATTCTGAAATAACAATCCCTGTGCTATTCTTAGCATACTCATTTGTAATCGGCTCTGTAATCGTCAGCCTCCTTTTTTGACGAGACACAGGGTGTTTTTTTAATCATAGGATAAGTTGATTCTTTATGGCTCAGTTTGTATACAGCATGAACCGCGTTGGGAAAATTGTTCCACCCAAACGCGAAATCTTAAAAGACATTTCTCTTTCATTCTTCCCAGGCGCTAAGATAGGTGTATTGGGTCTTAACGGATCTGGTAAATCGACGCTACTGCGCATTATGGCGGGTGTGGATACCGAGCATAACGGTGAAGCACGCCCCATGCCGGGCATCAAAATCGGCTACCTTGAGCAAGAACCGCATCTTGATCCAGAAAAGAACGTGCGTGGTATTGTTGAAGAAGCCTTCTCTGACGTTATCGAAGCCATGGCGCGTTTGGATGCCGTGTACGCAGAATACGCGGAACCCGATGCGGACTTTGATGCACTCGCAAAAGAGCAAGGCCAGCTTGAAGCCTTGATCGAAGCGAAAGAAGGTCACAACCTAGAGCGCGCCCTTGAAGTGGCTGCCGACGCGCTCCGTCTTCCCCCTTGGGACGCCAAAGTAGAGCACCTTTCTGGTGGTGAGCGTCGTCGTGTGGCGCTTTGTCGTTTGCTGTTGAACAAGCCAGACATGATTCTTCTCGATGAGCCGACTAACCATTTGGATGCGGAATCCGTTGCTTGGCTAGAGCGCTTCTTGAAAGATTACCCAGGCACTGTTGTGGCGATTACCCACGACCGTTACTTCCTAGACAACGCAGCTGGCTGGATTTTGGAATTGGACCGCGGTCATGGTATTCCATACGAAGGTAACTACTCGTCTTGGTTAGAGCAAAAAGACGCTCGACTACAAACCGAAGCGAAACAACAAGCGTCTCATCAAAAGGCCATTAAATCGGAGCTTGAATGGGTTCGCCAAGGGGCCAAAGGTCGTCAATCTAAGTCCAAAGCCCGTTTAGCTCGATTCGAGGAAATGAACTCTCAAGAATTCCAAGATCGTAACGAAACCAACGAGTTGTACATTCCACCAGGAC
>CAZBUC010000080.1:0-425 GCA_964494965.1 uncultured Maribrevibacterium sp. | reverse complement strand
GGACCACGTCTTGGTAATAAAGTCATTGAAATCGAAGGCGTGAGCAAAAGCTTCGAACACAAGATGCTGCTAGAAGACTTCAACATGGTGGTGCCACAAGGCGCGATCGTCGGTGTAGTAGGTGGTAACGGTGCAGGTAAATCAACCCTTTTCAAAATGATCGCCGGCATCGAAAAACCAGACACAGGCACAGTCACCATCGGCGAAACAGTACAGCTTGCTTACGTTGACCAAATGCGTGAACTAGATGGCGACAAAACGGTTTTCGAAGAAATCGCTGACGGCCAAGACATGATCACGGTGCACAACTACAAAGTGCCGTCTCGTGCTTACATTGGTCGCTTTAACTTCAAAGGCTCTGACCAACAAAAATTGGTTAAGCACTTGTCTGGTGGTGAGCGTAACCGCTTGCACCTTGCAAAACT
>CAZBUC010000079.1:0-8956 GCA_964494965.1 uncultured Maribrevibacterium sp. | reverse complement strand
TTGGCATAGTAATAAGTCACTATGTGCGACTGACCATTTGCGTCAACTACACCTTGTGTTTGCGTAAAGTTATAGGTATCGGGATTATTAGGATCGAATTCCTCTCTGATAAAGGGAGGTATATCTTGAGTTCTAGAGTCCAAGTTAATCTTCAAGCTCATCTCAGAAGTTGGTTCTGGTGGGATACGGTCGGTCGGAATCTTAAGGTCATCCAAGTTTCCACCAACAACACCGTCTATCGCATTAAAACCTTGGACATTGTTTCCGTTATTTGTAACCAGAAAACCATCTTCATCCAGCTTAAAGTTACCCGCCCGTGTGTAGGCGTCTGACATGCCACCATCAATAATAAAAAAACCACTTCCATCAATCGCGAGATCAAGGTTGTTGTCAGTGTAAGATAGAGTACCGGCAGAGAACTCCTGTGAAACAGCGCTCACGCTGACACCAGAACCAATACTGTTGCCGCTCCCAGCACCAAGCACACTGGTGTTATACAAGTCATCAAATTCGACGCGAGATTTTTTGAAACCCGTTGTGTCAGCGTTCGCAATGTTGTTACCTGTCACGCTTAAATAATCGGCAGAAGCTTTAATGCCGGACAGTGCAGTATTGAATCCCATAATATGCTCCAGTTACCCTATTATTTCTAATTCACTTGTAAGTTTGATCTTGCCGTGGTTTTCCACATTCAAAACCGTGCCGTCTTCACCATTGATCGTTACACCTTGAATTCGAGTTGGAAGCTGCATACTAAGTGCGGACACTTCCCCCTTGTCGTTCACAGAGGTGGCGGCAAAACGGTATTCGCCAGGTGGCAATATATTTCCATCATCACCTGTTTTATCCCATTTAAAGTCACCTGACGTTAAATTTGCCGTACGAACAAGCTGATTATCTTCGTTAAATATCTTCAAAGTTGTTGATTGAGCACTTTCAGGAATAACCGTTCTAAGTTGAACAGACTCCATCTTATCCGTGACTTTAGCTTGACTGCCATCCATCAAAATTGACTTACCAACGAGCGTGGAAGCACTTAGCGCTTGATTTGAGGTTAGTGATGTCGCCATATTTTCAAGCTGATCCGAGATCCCTGTTAATCGCTCTAAAGAACTAAATTGGGACATTTGTGCCACCATGTCGTTTGTGTCCTGAGGAGCTGTGGGGTCCTGCCCCTTAAGCTGCTCAATATAAAGCTTTAAAAACACATTTTGATCAGCAAGGGCCGCGTCTTCTTTTTTAACATCCGCTTTTTCAATGCCAGCTTTTGACTTTGCCGCATCAGTCCCATATTGCGAAATAAGACCGTTCAACCCTTTCATGTCAGATATATTTGCCATTATTCAGCTCCTATGACTGCCCTAATGTCAGCATTTTTTGCATCATACTTTTTGCTGAGTTCATAATTTCCACATTGGTCTGAAATGATCGAGAAGCGGACATCATGTCTGCCATTTCTTCCATTGGATTCACATTGGGATAAAAAACATAACCTTCATCGTTTGCCATTGGATGATCAGGCTCATATCTTGGCTGCAGTGGCGCATCCGATTCAACAATCGCGTCCACTTTGACCCCAATACCAGCACCACTCCGGTCTAAATTAGCGCTACCCCAGCCATACTCTTTCATATTGTCATTCATCAACTGTGAAAAGACAGGCTTGCGAGCACGATAAGTTTGGTCAACAGAGCTTGCCACACTATCGACGTTGGCCATATTGCTAGCAATGGTGTTTAAACGAATCGTTTGAGCACTCATTGCAGAACCAGAAATAGTAAAGATATTAGTTAAAGACATTATGATTAATTCCCAGTAAGTGCTTTTTTCATACCACTGATTTTTCTATCCAAAAACATAAAACTTGTGTCAAATTGCAGCGAATTTTGCGCGTACTCGGCCTGCTCTCGCTGCATGTCAACCGTGTTCCCATCTAATGAGGGCTGGCTAGGTGTTCTGTACATGGTACCTTCTGGCTCGCCATGTAAGCTTGACCCTGAAATATGTTTCGCATTGGTACTTCTAAGGTGAAGCTTGCTGCTTTCATTATTAAGCAACGCATCAAAAGAAAGATCTTTTGCTTTGTAGTTAGGTGTATCCGCATTAGCAATGTTATTCGCAAGCACGGCTGCCCTCGCCGTTCTAAACTCTAGCGCCTTGTCATGCCCTGCAAACGCCCCCGCAAAAGATATCGCCATTTGACCCTCACCAAAACTTCAAAATTCAACTTAACTAACATTAAGCAATTATGATGCCATAAAATAAAAACAAACAATTTCAATAACTTATGAAATATACAAGCCGATACGGCAAAAAGCGGCAAGATATTTCAGACAAAAAAAAGCCCTACCTAAATTGCATCAGGTAGAGCTAGATTCTAAATACTATTGACGTAGAGTTATCGTGCTTTGGCTTTGTACACAATACCTGGGTGACATTGCACTATTTCAAAATATTCGGATAATCCACTCAACGCTTCAGATCCTCCTAGAAATAAGTAGCCACCCGGTTTAAGGGAAGCGTGCAAACGCTTCAAAATGTCCAATTTCAGATCAACCGTAAAGTAAATCAGCACGTTTCGACAAAAAATCACATCAAATTTACCCAGCATTGAAAAAGATTCGATCAAGTTTAAGTATTTGAATTCCACCCTTGAACTTAGGTTTGACTTAATCTTCCAAGTTGACTCATTCACTTTATCAAAATATCGACGCTGGAGGTCTGCTCCGAGGCCGCGCGCAATCGCAAGACTGTCATATTCGCCTTGCTTAGCGTGCTGTAAAATATTCGTACAAATGTCCGTTGCGACTATTTTTTCTCCCGCTTTTAGAACGCCTGGTCGTGAGGATTTAAACTCTTCAATCACCATGCTAATAGAATAAGGCTCTTGCCCCGTAGAGGAAGCCGCTGACCAGATACGTAACGGTGAAGCCGTCATTTCTGGCAAAATCTTGTCTTTTAATATAGTAAACGGGTGAGTATCTCTAAACCAGAGAGTCTCATTCGTTGTCATGGCATTGATGACTTCTTCCTTCAGTTTAGAACTACCATATCGCTCAAGCACGTCTACCAACTGCTCTATTTTTGAAAAATTTTCTCTTTCTAAAATTTTCCCAAGCCGACTGGCGACCAAATACTGCTTGTTCTCACTCAACGAGATACCACAAGCTTTTTGCAAGTAATCTCTAAACCTTATGTACCCATTGGGTGTTATCGCATTTGTGCTGCTGAGCATTGAAACTCCATATCGAACAGATTCAATAAAGTAAACAGTCAGAAAAGGACTATTCTTCTGACTGAGCCTGTACTGTCTGTATTGCTAAACTGGCTAATTCATCGGGCTGAAATTTTGCAAGGAAACCGTCTGCCCCCACTTTTTTCACCATTGATTCGTTAAACACACCACTAAGTGAGGTGTGAAGAAGAATAAAAAGATCCTGCAAGCGACTATCATTGCGAATTGACGTTGTCAGTGTGTATCCATCCATCTCAGGCATCTCAATATCCGATATCACCATTGAAAACTCTTTCGTCACGTCTTTGCCTTCCGCCACAAGGTTTTGAAGGAACGTCAGTGCTTCTCTACCGTCACACAAAACGGTGGTTGCAAAACCCACTTGCTCCATACAACGTTTGATCTGCTTACGAGCAACAGAGGAATCATCAACAATCAATATATGATGTTTACGAGCGTTTTCTGTCACACCCGCGTTGATGATACCTTCAGAGATATCTTGGCGCGTTGGTGCTACCTCAGACAAAATTTGTTCTACATCAATGATCTCAACCATTTCTTTATCAACTTGGCAAACAGCAGTCAGATAGTTGTCGTTTGACAGTCCTTTTGGAGGCGGTTGAATATCACTCCAATTCATATTGACTATGCGCTCAACACCTCGAACTAAGAACCCTTGAATTCTTCTGTTGTATTCAGTGATAATCACGAAGCACTGGCTAATATTCTCCATTGGGCTGGCGCCTGTGGCTAAACCCAAATCTAATATGGGAATGGTACCGCCCCTAATGTGAGCAACACCTCTAACAACAGGCGAGCTGTGAGGCATAGTGGTGAGCTTTGGGCACTGAAGAACTTCTTTCACTTTAAAGACGTTAATGCCGTATATTTGCTTGCCATTTAGACGAAACAGTAGCAACTCAAGTCGATTTTCACCCACTAGTTGTGTGCGTTGGTTAACGGTATCCAAAACTCCGGCCATAAACGCCTCCAAAATGTGTAAACATTAAACTGAGATATTAGCTCAGAATTGTTAAAGTACATCGTCCAATGATAAAGTGATTTTTGATAATTTACTAACTATCTTATTTACACTGTAAATAATAAATGAAGAGAGACGATCATGCGAACGACAAGGCTAAGCTTCGCCTTCATTTGTTTTCACTCAAGCCTACTACTGGCATCGCCCATCGAAGAGCAAATCAACGATTTCATAACGAACGTTGAAATACCTCGCCTGACACAAATATACCCTGAAGCCGCTATTAATATCACACTAAATAATTTAGTGGCTCTAAATTACCTTCCTACCTGTGAAAACCAGAAGGTGCAAATCAATAATCAGAGACCGGAAGCAACGCGACGCACAAACTATGAAATTAAATGCAACTCTCCAACATGGAAGTCCTATGTACCGGTCACACAAACCATCATGATTGAAGCTATAAAGACAACGGTTCCCATCAACAGGGGACAAAGAATCGATCAATCAAACACAGGATTTGCCAAAGTTGATATCTCTACGCTACGAGGCCAAGTTTTTGGTAAGATAAACCCACCTTATGGCCTAGTCGCTTCACAAAATTTGCGTATTAATACCTTTATTACCGACATAAATACTGACAAGCCAACATTAATTGCAAAAGGTGATGCCGTTCTTATCACTGCAAGCAGCGGAAACATAGAAGTAAAGATGAATGGCGTTGCACTAGAAAATGGCACCAAAGGACAGCAAATACGTGTCAAGAATTCCAGCTCTAATCGAATTATTTATGCTAAAGTTGTAACTGACAGTGAGGTTCTTGTAAACTATTAATTACGTTCTGAATAGATGATTACTATTCCTTCTCGCTAGACTTTTTTATTAAAGTTTGGGACAAACAAGCCGATACAAGTGCAATGGCAATTAATTTAAGGGCGGAAAACCCAATGGCAATACAATTTACAGGTCTATCTGGTCAAAGCCCAGTCAACAAAACTGAACGTTCGCTTAAAGACGACTCTCTGAACAGTACAGCTGAAAAAACGAATGTTAAACAAAATTCGAATACTATGGCTGAAGATACTGTCAAGCTTAGCGGTGCAGCACAAATACTGCAAAATCAACAAGCTAAAATGAACAGTCTTCCTGACATCGACATGGATAAAGTAGAGCAAATAAAAAATGCCATTGCTTCTGGGGACTATAAAATAGATACACAAAAGTTGGCTAGTAACATGGCTTCCATGGATTCACTGTTCTGAGTAAAGCAGTGATTCCTTTACTGCTTTCCATTGGTCTTACCTATGTTACCTGTTCTCCCAGTTTTCATCAAAAGTAAAGAAATATTACAACAGTTGAGTTTATTACTTGATAGAGAAAGACTCGCCTATGGTGAGCAAAATAGTAAGCTTATTATTGACTTATCAAATAAAAAACAGGCTCTCCTAGATGAAATGAATGCACTTAATGAGAAAAGAATTAACATTCTCATTAAGTTTGACATCGTTGACAGAAAAAAACCTACCGAGAAAGAGTTCAAAGACTGGCTGAACAAACAAGATAGCTCATTCGATGACTTGCGACTTCTTATAATTGAATGCGAAACTCTTCTGAATCTATGCAAAAACAAGAACAACACTAATGCTCGTATTTTGCTGACACTTCAAAAACGCAACAAACATCTTTTTGAGCTTCTACAAGGCCATAATGAAAAAAATAAGGTTTACACGGCAAGAGGGTCAACTAAACCCATCAGCAGCAAACACACCCTGGGTAGAGCGTAAGCCATACAATCAAATCAATTCGAATCTCTTACTACTGCAAAACACCCTATTATGAAAATTTGGCTACTTACCCACAGCGAAGAGCTAAAAAAAGCATCCGGAACAGGAGCTATAGTAAAAAAAGTCCTTGGTGATCAGTGTGAAGTCATTGTATGGCACAGAAAAGCACCTCACGAATCCATACTAAGCTTGTCTCCGACTGATACCATCTTGGTATATAAACACTCAAACGATTACCCAACCGTGACAACTGAAACATTACATACCATCAATAACGCTATCATTCTTGACGGAACTTGGCAGCAAGCACAAAAAATGTATAACCGCTCTCCTTACCTAAACCAATTTGCACACTACGAAGTCACTCACCTAAAATCAACTTACAAGAAACGCCGCAACCAAATAGAGAATGGTCTGTGTACCGCTGAAATCGCTATTCACTTACTAAATCAGACCAACAACCCAATCAGCTCGACTCTATTGCAAGAGTTTCACGCCTTCAATCAGTAACACTAACCTCAATAGCGCCAATACCATCTACCCAAGCAAGCATACTGTCCCCAATATTTACAGGACCAACATTTTCGGGAGTGCCTGTCATAATGACATCTCCCGCTCGTAACTCAAAACTCTGGGACAATTGAGCAATGACGTCCTCAACAGACCAGGTAAGATTAGACGTGTGACTAATCTGCATTGTTCGGCCATTTAACTTTAAACCTATTTCAGCATTCGCTATATCAACCGTTAGATCATCATTTTTTAAAACAATCGGACTTATAGGCGCTGACTGCTCAAATGATTTCCCTACTTCCCAAGGTCGCCCCTTCTTTTTGGCTTGCGTCTGCAGATCTCTGCGTGTCATATCTAAGCCAACAGCATAACCCAATACTGCATCGCAAGCTTGAGCCCTAGAAAGGTTAAAACCACCTTTCCCAAGCACCACCACAAGCTCTACCTCATATTCAAATTGCGAAGTACAAGTCGGGTAAGGTATCAAGGTCTGCCTCTGAAAAGACGCAGGAACAACACACGAAGCACTTTTTAAAAAAAAGAACGGTGGATCTCTGTCCGGATCATCACCCATTTCTTTGGCATGCTCGGCGTAATTGCGACCCACGCAAAAAACACGACCTACTGGAAAAAATAAGTCGCTATTATTAATAGGCAGAAAAACATCTTCTTGTTTTGGCACAATAAGCTTCACCAACTCAACTCCCAATTAAAAACGCTTTAACAATCGTAATGCTACCACATCAAATCATCTGGTATTTTAAAGTCAGCGTAAGGATCTTCTTCAACACTTTCGACACGATTATTACAAACGAGTATGTAGGTTGAATCCCTTTCACTGATCTTGACAGCAACAGGCTCAGGTACTAACTCATACTGTTGATCGAGCTTAGCAATTGCAAGACGTCCGTAACTTAAGTCGTTATGCAAAGCTTGACTGATATACAGTTTTTTTACTATTTTAGTATCTGTAAAGTGATAAGCAATATCACCATCTTCTTTACGTACTTTGTTTTGTTCAATCATTTGGCGTATTTGACTTTGAACCGCTTTTTGCTCGCTAATTTTTTGTCGTTCCAAATTAAGCGCACGATCCTTCTCTGTCTTTTCTTCTCTTTGACGTTTTAAAGTTTCTTGACGCTCACTGTCATCAGACGGAACAGCCTTACCTTTTTTTATTTTCTGCTTCTGCTGCAGGGATTCCGCTTTTAATTTCTTAACTTTTTTCTTGTCAACGAGCCCAACACCTAATAATTGCTCTTGTAATGATTTAGCCATAGAAAGTCGCCTTACTTTTTCATTCAATTCTACACATGACACAAATAAGGTACAAAAACAAAAAAAGCGACTTAAAAGTCGCTTTTTAGCATTCGCACTGCTGAGAGTATCCTCAGCAACGTTACATTATAGAGGTGTAACGTTTTGAGCTTCAGGGCCTTTTTTGCCTTGAGCTACTTGGAATTCAACTTTTTGGCCTTCAGCCAAAGTTTTGAAACCAGAAGTGTTGATTGCAGAGAAATGAACGAAAACATCAGGACCTTGATCCTGTGTAATGAAACCGAAACCTTTAGTTTCGTTGAAAAATTTTACTGTACCAGTTACTACGTCAGACATGTCTGTATTCCTGTAGGTTAAGTTAATTTATACGAAGATGAAAATCATCAACGATATAGTGCTAAAAAAACTCGGTATTACTTATGACTTAACAGGAGCGAACATACTTAACGTAGTATTCGTAACTCTGGACATAAATATTGCCAACTCTTTTAAACGAGATTCATTGTAGTCCTCTTTTGACATTGAGGTCAATCCAGTTTTGCAAAAAATGTGATAAATCTCGTAACAAAAAGACCAATAAAACAGAAAAACTCTCTAACATATTGTTTTTAATGAATAATATAAATCATATAAGACTAGAAAATTTTAAATTAAAACGCAGCGTTACTAGATCGCACTTTATATTCTACCTCTCTTTTCAAGCGCAAGGCATTCATAGAAGTCATTTCAGAGGTCTCATCGAAGCATTATGCTGGGCTACTGACAGGTTAATCTACATAGACCATCTATGTGAAACAGAGTTAACTGATCTACCCTATCATTGCTATTGTATGTATTTGATCGCTAATCTAAGCAGATGTTCAGAGGTCGCTCAAACAACACCCGCCCCTCTTGTACAGAAACCAAACACCTCCCCTTGGTCGCTGATTCACACAGATGTCCTGAGATCTCTAATCCAGCGCATTCGGCTCTTGGGTAGAGCCTCTTCCCTTGGTCGTCAATGCGCTTGCGCCTGTTTCGCTAGACCAGTCGTCACATCTTGTGGGGATGAAGCCACGACAAAAACCTCGATAAATCAGACCGTTGATAAAAAATGCACACCAGCCGCTTTGGTGTTGGATTCGCGCTGACGCGTTGAGCTTGCGAAACAGGCGCAAGCGAAGC
>CAZBUC010000078.1:0-8987 GCA_964494965.1 uncultured Maribrevibacterium sp. | reverse complement strand
CACTCTGCAGGAGCGTCGGCAGTTCGTCGTACGGTCGAGTCGGCGGCGTTGTTGGGGGTTAAAGTATTAACGCTTTTTGCCTTTTCCAGTGAAAACTGGAAGCGTCCTAAGCTCGAAGTGGACGGTTTAATGGCGTTGTTTATGCGCTCCCTCAAAAAGGAGCTCAAGCGATTAAATAAGCACGAAATTAAATTTAAGATGATAGGCGATCTTTCTGGATTTAGTGAAAGCTTACAAAAGCAGATTAAGATGGTTGAAGAGGCCACGCAAGCTAACGACAAAATGACGCTTGTCATTGCCGCGAACTATGGTGGTCGTTGGGATATTGCTCAAGCGGCTCGAAAGGTCACCGAGCGTGTGCTTGCTGGTGAGCTAGCAGTAGAAAGCATTGATGAAACAGTATTAAGTGAGCATATGCAGCTCGCAGATTTGCCGGCGCCTGATCTTTTGATTAGAACGTCTGGTGAAGAACGTATTAGCAACTTCTTGCTTTGGCAAACGGCTTATTCTGAGTTTGTATTTCTTCCTGTGTTGTGGCCGGATTTTGGTCAGCCGCATTTTGATGAAGCTATCCAAATTTATCAAAACCGTCAACGACGTTATGGTGGTCGATAACCATGTTACTCCCTCGAATTTTAAGCGCCATCGTTATGGCTGTGTTGTTTGTTTGTGCCGTCTTTGTATTAGATGTCACTTATTTTATCTTCGCCATGGCCGGTGTTGTGTTTCTAGCAGGATGGGAGTGGGCGCGTTTATCTGGTCTGCATAAGCAGGCGCATCGTATGTTATACGCTGTGCTCATTATTGCGGTGTGTTTTGGTGTGTTTCAAGCCAATGTGCACATGCTTTCCCTTTTTGTTAGCCCTTTTCTATGGGGGTTAGCTTTATACTGGGTAATGCGTTATCCAACTCATCTTGTTTGGCGACACGTTTACAGCCGTCTTTTGTTTGGTGTGTTTGTGTTGGTTACAACTTGGTCTGCATTGGTTGTGCTCAGGGAGTCAGCAGACTTTCTGGTGTGGGTGCTTTTACTGATGGGATTGATATGGGGAGCCGATACTGGCGCCTATTTTGCGGGACGGGCTTTCGGTAAACGCAAGTTGGCGCGTTTTGTTAGTCCTGGAAAGTCTTGGGAAGGTGTGTTCGGTGGTGTGTTTTTAACGCAAATGGGCATTATGTTGTTTGCTACGATGAGCGGTTTTTCATTTTTACAATGGGGGGGATTGGCGGTGATTGCGCTGGTGACCTCTTTTGTGTCTGTGTTAGGTGATCTAACTGAGAGTTTATTTAAACGTCATGAAGAGCTTAAAGATTCAAGTCGTCTTATTCCTGGGCATGGTGGCGTGATGGACCGTGTGGATAGCTTGACGGCCGCTGCGCCGATTTATGTTCTGCTACTAAGTTTGACTGGGTGGCTTTGATGCAGGGTATTTGTTTGTTAGGGGCAACCGGCTCAATCGGCCAAAGCACCTTAGATATTATTGCTCTACACCCTGATAAATTTCGATTAATCAGTGCCTCTGCTAATCACAGCGTGGATAAGATGGCGCAAATTTGTCGTCGTTTTAAACCACTTAGAGTGGTAATGGGGTCTGAAAAAGCGCGTGATGAGTTAGCGCAACAATGCTCTGACTTAGATATTTCTTTTGAGTGGGGAGCGCAAGCACTAGACAGTATTGCCGCGGATTCTGCCGTGGATCAAGTGATGGCTGCCATCATGGGATTTGCTGGGCTTAGTCCAACGTTGTCGGGGATACGGGCAGGAAAACGCACCTTGTTGGCAAACAAAGAGTCGTTGGTGACCGCAGGTAAACTCTTTATGGATGAGGTTGCGCGTCATGATGTTATGTTGCTTCCGATTGACAGTGAACACAATGCGATTTACCAAAGCTTGCCTCAAACTTCGGTAGGGGCGCATAAAAAAGATGTGTCAAAAATCATATTAACGGCCTCTGGTGGTCCTTTCAGAACCTGGTCGTTAGAAGAAATGGTATCGGTAACGCCGGCTCAAGCCTGCAAGCATCCGAACTGGTCGATGGGGCAAAAGATATCGATTGATTCCGCCACCTTGATGAATAAAGGGCTTGAATTAATTGAGGCCTGTTGGCTGTTTGATGTCACGCCAAACGAAGTCGATGTGGTGGTTCATCCAGAAAGCATCATTCACTCTATGGTGTCTTATCGCGATGGGTCTGTGCTTTCTCAGATGGGAAATCCTGATATGAAAATTCCTATCGCATACGGCATGAGTTGGCCTGACAGAATAGAAACCAGTGTTGCTCCGCTCAGCTTAATTGATATTGGGCGTTTGAATTTTGAGTCTCCGGACTTAGTGCGTTTTCCAAATCTTACCCTGGCCGCTGATGCTTGGTTTATGGGCGGGACTGCAATGGCGGTGCTAAATGCGGCTAACGAGGTGGCAGTAGACGCTTTTTTACACCATAAAATTGGTTTCTTAGACATTGCTAAACTTAACGAGAAAGTATTGTCTACTGCTCATGTTGTCGCGGTCAACGAGCTTGAAGATGTTTTAGAGGCAGATAAAATGGCTCGTCGTTTAGCCCTTGATATGGTTTCTTCTGGTTGGCTTTTATGATTATAAATATTCTTTCTATAATTGTTGCTTTAGGTTTGCTGATTACCTTTCACGAGTTTGGTCACTTTTACGTGGCGCGCCGTTGTGGGGTAAAAGTACTGCGTTTTTCAGTAGGATTTGGCAAACCCATTTATCGTTATGTGGGCAAAACCGGCACAGAATACACGCTTGCGATGATTCCACTGGGTGGTTATGTACGCATGCTGGATGAGCGCGAAGGCAATGTGCCTGAGTCGCTAAAAGACCAAACATTTAACACCAAAACAGTCTGGCAGCGAATTGCGATTGTGGCAGCAGGACCCATTGCGAATTTTATTTTAGCTGTTGTTATTTATGCTTTTGTTGCTTTGTTGGGCATTCAATCTGTTGCCCCTAAAGTGGGTGAAATCGCGACTTATTCTCCTTTGAGCCAAACTCAGATTCAGGCAGGCGATGAACTTACGTCTATTGCTGGTGAGTCGGTTACTTCATGGGAAGATGTAAATTTAGTGTTAGCAGGCTTGATAGGTCAAACAGGAAGCATTATCGTCAGTTACCAAGTTGAAGGTGAGAGTTTTCAACGAGAGGACTCTGTACAACTTAATCGTTGGTTGAGAGGGGAAGAACCCAACAATTTGATCCAAGCCTTTGGTGTGAGTCCATGGCAACCAGACGTTGAGCCCGTTATTGCCCAAGTGGTTGAAGGTGGAGCTGCCTATAAGGCGGGTTTCGAAGCAAAAGATAAGATATTAAGCGTAGACGGTTTGACTATGTCGAGCTGGCAGCAAGTCGTTGAAGTGGTTCAAGCGAGCCCTGCTCAGGCATTAGACGTTGAGGTGTTGCGAGGTGAAATGACCTACAATCTCTCCCTTCAGCCTGAGGTCATGCAGCGCAATGGTGTTGATCTAGGTTATGCTGGACTTGCTGTGGTGCCGCCTAAGTGGGATGAGAGCCTCATTCGTGAACGTCACTATGGCCCCATTGAAGCACTGTCTTATGGTGCGTCACAAACCTATAAAATGGTGACGCTGACCGTCTCTTCGATTGGGAAAATGTTACAAGGTCTCATTTCCGTCGACAATTTGTCAGGGCCCATTACCATTGCGAAGGTCGCCAGTGAATCGGCTGATTCAGGGGTGCAGACTTTTTTAAAATTTATGGCTTACCTGAGTGTCAGTTTAGGTGTGCTTAATTTGTTGCCCATTCCAATGTTGGATGGTGGGCATCTGTTGTTTTTTGGCATTGAAGCTATACGTCGAAAGCCTGTCTCTGAGCGAATTCAGGGCATGGCGTATCGTGTTGGCGCTTCTCTTTTATTTGCTTTAATGGCGGTTGCCATTTTTAATGATATTGCCCGCTTGTAGAGAGGTATATGTGAAAGTCGTTTCAGCGGTATTGTTGACTTTAATAAGTGTGCAAGGTTACGCAAATACAGTAAAAGATGTTCGTATTGATGGTTTAGTACAGATGCCATCATCAAGAGCGTTTGATGTTATCGGGTTTAATGATAGCGAGTCTTATGACGCGGGTAAGGTATATGAAGCCATTAATGCGCTTTTTAATACGGGTTACTTCAGTGGTATCGATGTTTTAAAAGAAGACGATATCCTGGTGTTTAATGTTGTAGAGCGTCCTTCTATTGGCAATTTAACCATTGAAGGCAATGAGTTAATCAAAACAGAAGACCTGCAAAGAGGGTTAACCTTATCCGGCTTAGAGATTGGTGAGATTTATAAGCCAGAAACCTTGAATCAAATCGTTCAAGAATTGCAAAGGCAATATTATGCTTTAGGGCGTTATAGCGCTAAAGTGGATATTTCTGTTGAGCCAATGCCGCGCAATAGAACGGCGATTGCTATTGATATCGATGAAGGTGACACAGCAAAAATCGTTCACATCAATATTGTTGGCAATAAAGACTTTGATTTAGAAACCTTAACAAAAGATTTTGACTCACGAGAAACGGGATATTGGAACCCCTTTAGCTCGGCAGACGAGTACGCCAAAGCAAAACTAGAGGGTGACATAAACAAACTGAAAAGTTTTTATCTAGATAATGGCTATCTGGATTTTTCTGTGGTTTCAAGTCAAGTCAGTTTATCCGCAGATAAGCGCGACGTATATGTTGTCATTAACGTGTCTGAGGGGGAACCCTACCAAATTGGAGACGTCGCTTTAAGCGGCAGTTTGCCAATTAGTGAAGATCGTGTGTGGAAGCAAATAACACAGAAAAAAGGTGATGTATTTTCTCGCAGCGAAGTGACAAAGATTATTGAAGACATCTCAACCGAGCTTGGGGACGATGGGTATTTGTTCACTAACGTCAACGTTATCCCTGAGAAGCTTGATAATCAGACAGTTAATTTGAGTTATCAAATTGCACCAGGCCCAAAAGTGTATGTACGTCGTATTATTTTTAGCGGTAACCGTGAAACACAAGATGAAGTGTTGCGTCGTGAAATGACCCAGTTTGAAGGGACGTTAGCAACGCACTCTAAAATTCAAGCGTCCAAGCGTCGTATCGAGCGATTAGGCTTTTTTAGTCGAGTTGATTTAAGGACTCGACCAGTAAATGGTGCAACAGATCAAGTTGATATAGAGGTGGTGGTTGAAGAACAAGCCTCTGGCAGTATACAGGCCAGTATTGGTTATTCCGAAGAAAGTGGCACAGTACTGGGTTTTGGTATTTCAAAGCGCAACTTTTTAGGCACAGGCAATAAGTTGTCTTTTAATGCTTCTAGAACAAATCAAACGCAAAATTATGCGATCAGTTACGATAATCCTTATTTTACTGTAGATGGCGTGAGTCGTGGTTTTGAAATGTTTTATAAAACGAGCGATCATGCTAGTGATGATGTTGAAGATTATGATTTAGATGAAATTGGCGCTGGCGTTAACTTTGGCTATCCTATTTCAGATACTCAGCGTTTGTCTTTTGGTGTGACGGTTAAAGAAACAACTGTCCAGTTGGGTTTTGATCCATCAAATGAGACGAAGGGTTACATCAATACGCAGGGCGATAACTATGATGACATTATCGCCAGTATTAGCTGGAGTGATAATGACTTGATTGGTGGTGTTTTGCCTACTGAGGGTTACTCAACCAGAGCGACACTTGAAGTGGCGCTTCCCGCAGGTGATCAGCAGTACAGTAAGCTGAGTTTAACATCGCAAAAATATTGGAATTTGAATGACTCCAACCTTTGGTTGTTTCGTTTAAAAGGCCGTTTGGGTTATGGTAAAAGTTATGGTGACACTGAGGCTTTCCCCTTCTTTGAAAACTATTTCGCAGGTGGATCGTATTCTGTACGTGGTTATGGAGCCTCTTCTTTAGGGCCAAAAAACTCATACGATGCGGGTTCAACGAATACCAGTTCTGCGTTGGGGGGAAACATTCTTATGACGGGTACGGCAGAGCTTATTTTTCCTTTGCCTATGGTTGAAGATCATAAGTCAGTAAGAACAGCCGTATTCATTGATGGCGGTAGTGTGTTTACGGACTATTGTTTGGCGGGCAACACAGAGTGTAACCAAGGAGTACAACTTGACGAGATTCGTTATAGTGCGGGTTTGAGTTGGACATGGATTACGCCTATTGCCCCCTTGTCTTTTAACTTTTCTCGACCATTAAATGCGAAAAGCGGCGACAAAACGGATCTATTCCAATTTCAGTTAGGAACGACGTTTTAGCCTCAGCATTCTTTGTTAATGAAATATAACGTTTAAATCGCAGCATTACTGTTTTAGTTGCGACCATATTAAGGGGAGAATATAGTGAAAAAAATATTAGTGTGTTTTATTGCTTTTTGTTTCGCCAATATCGCACAAGCCACTGAAATAGCGGTTGTAGATTTTAGAGCGGCTTTGTTGCAAAGTAATATAGGTCAGGAAGCTGCGAAAGAGCCAAAACAGCAAGTGGCGCAAATGGACGCCGCACTTCAACAAGAGCAGAAAGCGCTTGAGACCTCCGCCAACGAGCTGAAGCGCGATGAGCTGACTTTGTCCCAAGAAGAGTTCCAGCAGCGTCGTCAACAACTTGCCGAGCGCCAAAATAGACTTCGTAGTATGGCTGCAAACATGCAACGTCAAGCCAAAGAGTTGGAGCAAGAGTTAATAGACTCTTTGACGCCAACGGGCGAGGCGGCGTTAAAATCGATTATTGAAGAACGTAATCTAGAGCTAGTGTTAAACAGGCAGTTAAGCCTATATGCCACTGCCGCGGCTGATATTACGGACGAGTTAGTGATGCGAATTAACAAGGATAATTAATTGATGAGCCATACTTTAGGGCAATTGGCCACAATAGTGCAGGGTGTTGTAAAAGGAGACGAGAACCTGATTATCGAGAAGCTCGGGACGCTTGAGAAGGCAACGGCGTCCGAACTGAGCTTTTTGGCTAACGCTAAGTATCAAGGTTACTTAACCTCTACTCAAGCAGGAGCCGTTCTGGTGAAAACAGAAGATCTTGCTCAGTTGGTAGACAATGCCATTATTGTTGCCAATCCATACCTAGCGTTTGCTCAATTATCTCATTTGTTTATCCCGAAGACACAAAGCTGGTCATCGATACATGACAGTGCCGTTATAGGGGTCAACACTCGGATTGCGCCGAATGCATGCATAGGGCCCAATGTGGTTATCGATGAAGATTGTGATATCGCTGAGGATTGCGTGATCGGGGCAGGGTGTGTAATTGGTCGAGGCACTATCATTGGTCGAGGAACTCGCCTATATCCGAATGTGACGCTTTATCATGATATTATTGTCGGCGAAGACTGCGTACTACACAGCGGTGCCGTTATTGGGGCAGATGGCTTTGGTTTTGCTCCCAATCAGGGGCGCTGGGAGAAAATCGTACAACTTGGTTCAGTTGTGATTGGCAATAAAGTCGAAGTCGGTGCGAATACGACGATAGATCGTGGCGCATTGGAGAACACCCTTATTGGCCATGGTGTTATAATAGATAACCAAGTTCAAATTGCTCATAACGTCGCAATTGGCGATAATACCGCCATCGCCGGATGCACAGCGATTGCGGGAAGTACCAAAATTGGTGCTTCTTGTACTATATCCGGTGGCGTTTGTATTGCAGGTCATCTTGAATTGGCCGACAAAGTACATGTTACAGGCATGAGTTTAATAAGCCATTCCATTACTGAGGAGGGGTCCTATTCGTCCAGTATGGGAATGGAGCAAACGAGTAAATGGCGTCGAACAGTTGCCAGAGTGCGACGGCTAGATGAAATGGCAAAACAGTTTTTACAAGTCAAACAGCAGGTTAATAAGCTTCTAGATAAGGTTGATAATAAATGATGGACGTAAATGAAATTCGCCAATACTTACCGCATAGGTATCCGTTTTTATTGGTGGATCGTGTTATTGAGTTAAATCTGAATGAGTCTATTATTGCATATAAGAATATTACGATTAATGAGCCTTATTTTAATGGTCACTTCCCCAACCACCCCATTTTTCCGGGTGTGTTGATTATTGAAGCAATGGCCCAAGCAGCGGGTATCCTTGGCTTTAAAACAATGGATAAAAAGCCGGAAGATGGCTCTATTTATTATTTTGTAGGGTCTGACAAAGCGCGTTTTAAGCGCCCCGTCGTGCCAGGAGACCGTTTACAACTAGAGGCCAAAATCGTTACTGAAAAACGTGGGATTTGGAAGTTTGAATGTAGAGCAACGGTTGATGGTGAATTGGCTTGCTCTGCAACTATTCTGTGTGCTGACAGGAAAATATAGTGGCGATTCATCCAACTGCTTTAATTGATTCGAAAGCTGAGATCGACTCGAGTGTAGAAGTTGGTCCTTTCTCTGTTATTGGGCCGAATGTGAAAATTGGCGCAGGCAGTATTGTCAAATCCCATGTGGTCATCAATGGTCATACGACAATCGGATCCAATAACGAAATTTATCAATTTGCTTCTGTTGGAGAGGCGAATCAAGATAAAAAGTATAAGGGTGAACCGACTCAACTCGTCATTGGTGACAATAACATCATTCGTGAAAATGCGACGATTCATCGTGGCACAGTCCAAGATAATGGCATCACCATAATAGGTAATGATAATTTATTTATGGCGAGCACCCATGTTGGTCATGACTGTATTGTGGGAGACCACAATATCATGGCCAATTTTGCTGCCTTAGCGGGTCACGTGAAAATGGGAAGCTATGTGATTCTGGGTGGCTACACAGGCGTTCACCAGTTTTGTCAGGTAAACTCCTTTAGTATGTGCGGCATGGGATCCATGGTGTCGAAAGACGTACCGAGATACATTATGGTTTCTGGTAGCCCAGCAAGAGCTCATGGAATGAACTTCGAAGGGATGCGTCGCCGAGGCGTTCCAGCGGACGTTATTCGAGCACTGCGCTCTGCTTATAAAACCGTATATCGAAAAGGTCTG
>CAZBUC010000077.1:0-9111 GCA_964494965.1 uncultured Maribrevibacterium sp. | reverse complement strand
GGTCGTGCCTTTATTCATTACTGCTCTATGTTAGTGGATATCACTAAGAAAGGCTCGGCGGAAGAGAAAGCGGAAGCCGACGAACTGATGTCTTTGTTAACGCCTATCGCGAAAGCATTCTTAACGGAAACCGGTTTTGAAGCGGCAAACCAAGGCTTACAAGTGTTTGGTGGCCATGGTTACATTGCTGAGTGGGGTATGGAGCAAAACGTACGTGATTGCCGTATTGCCACCATTTACGAAGGCACCACAGGCATTCAAGCGCTTGACCTTTTGGGACGTAAAGTCTTGATGACGCAAGGGGCGACACTGCGCCGCTTCACTAAAATCATCCACAAATTCTGTAAGGAGAATAAAGGAGACAAGCGCCTGAAGTCTTACATTTCTGCTCTTGATAAATTGAACAGTGAGTGGGGCGATGTCACGCTGAAGATAGGCATGAAAGCCATGCGTAACAAAGAAGAAGTGGGCGCGGCGTCTGTCGATTATTTGATGTTCTCTGGTTATGTTGTGTTGGCCTACTTCTGGGCTCGCATGGCGGTGACGGCACAAACCAAGTTAGACCAAGGCACGGACGAAGAAGGTTTCTATAAAGCCAAATTGCAAACCGCGACCTTCTATTACGAGCGCCTATTGCCTCGTACGAAAGCGCACGTAGAGGCTATGTTGTCTGGTGCCGATAACTTATTGGCGATGGATGAAGAGAACTTTCTGTTTTTGAATGCGTAATATTGACTTGCTGAATGCGCTAACCTGCTTGGTCAACAAGCAGGTTAGCCGCCAGTAAATTCAAACAACAGTCACCGTATATTGTATAGATTAGATGAAAGAGGTCATTTTATGAGTGAAGCAAAAGCAGTATTTGAGTCAATGTTAGCCCGTTTTGATGCGGATGAAGCCGATGATATGGAAGCGGTATTTCAGTTCGACCTAGAGGACGACAGCAACTATCACCTGAGCATCAGTGAGGGTAAGTGCGCCATGGCAGAAGGGGAGCACGATGACCCAACCGTGACGCTAAGCATGGACCTAGATACCCTGAAAGACGTGATGAGTGGTGAATTAGATGGCATGGCCGCTTTTATGCAAGGCAAGATACGTGCCGATGGCGACATCATGCTGGCTACTAAGCTTACCCAAATCTTTCCGCAATAAGTTTGAGTCTTTGACTTAAAGCAACCAAGCTCAATGGCACGCAACGCTATTGGGCTTTTGCGTCTGCTTATTTCTCTCCAATAAAAAAAACAAACGGAGCTTTTTATGACTACCGATACGACACAAGACAGCGGCTCAATGCTGGGGCAAACGCCAGGTACTTATTTGCCTGTGTCCCTTAATCCTCACGGTTACCAATCTCTCACTGACATTTTAGCGGTCGCTGTAAAGAAATACGCCGATCGTCCTGCTTTTACCAGTGTGGGTCGAACTATTACCTATAAAGAGCTCAACGATAAGTCTGATCAGTTTGCGGCTTATTTGCAGAATGAAACGGATCTGATACCGGGCGATCGCATCGCTATTCAACTTCCTAATGTTATTCAATATCCTGTGGTGCTATTCGGTGCTATGAAAGCCGGTATGGTTGTTGTGAACACCAATCCACTTTACACACCAAAGGAGCTTGAGCATCAGTTTAACGATGCAGGAGTCAAGGCCTTGGTGGTGTTTGCCAACATGGCACACAACGTTGAAAAGATTCTTAAAAAGACCGCGATCAAGCAGGTCATCATCACTGAAATAGCGGATTTTCATTCTCCAGTGAAACGTCTATTGGTCAATTCCGTGGTGAAATACGTCAAGAAAATGGTCGAGCCTTACCATATTCCAAGTGCCTTAACATTGAATGACGCCTTATCTAAAGGGGTGGGTAAAGCCATTGTGCCCGTTGAGAAGCGGCCTGAAGACATTGCTGTGTTGCAATACACAGGAGGCACAACGGGTGTGGCAAAAGGCGCTATGTTGACCCATGCCAACTTAATTTCCAACATGTATCAGCTAAGCTCGCGATTGGAATCCATCATCGCCAACGACAAGGAAGTCTATATTGCTCCCTTGCCTTTGTATCATATTTACGCTTTCTTGATTCACGGCTTAACACTGCTTGAGCGCGGCGCCCACAGTGTGTTGATTCCAAACCCAAGGGATCTCCCAGGTTTTGTTAAAGAACTTAAAAAATGGCCTTTCACAGGGTTTGTTGGTTTAAATACGTTATTTGTCGGCTTGTGTAATAACGCCGATTTCAAAACGCTGAATTTTTCCCATTTAAAATTGACGTGCTCTGGTGGTATGCCGCTCACCCATGCGGCAGCAGACGAATGGAAAAAAGTCACAGGTTGCCAAATCGTGGAAGGTTACGGTTTAACAGAAACGTCTCCTGTGGTGTCGTTTAATCCAATCGGCAAAGAGCGGATTGGTACCATTGGTTTGCCTGTGTCTGAAACGGATATCAAAATTCAAGGCTTAAATGGCGAAGCATTGCCGCAGGGCGAATCGGGTATGTTGTGCGTGCGTGGCCCGCAAGTCATGAAGGGTTACTGGAAGCGAGAAGCCGCTACCCGTGAGGTAATGACAGAAGATGGCTTCTTAATCACCGGAGACATTGCCATGATCCATCCTGATGGGTATTTGCAAATTGTTGATCGCGCCAAAGATATGATCATAGTGTCGGGCTTTAATGTGTATCCAACAGAGGTAGAAGACTGCCTGTCTTCACACCCTGCCATTTTGGAATCGGCTGCCATTGGTGTGCCAGATGAAAAAGCCGGTGAAGCGGTAAAAGCCTTTGTGGTGCTAAAAGCCAATGCGCAAAAACCCGATGTCAGTGAACTAAGGGCTTTCTGTAAAGAAAATTTGGCGGCGTACAAGGTGCCTAAATACTTTGAACTGAGAATGGAGTTGCCCAAAACGAACGTTGGTAAGGTGTTACGTCGTGCGTTGCGCGAAGAAGAGCAAGCTTAGCTTCCATGTTTCGAATAGGGTTACTTTAGTCACAGGAGAAAGAGGATGACACAGGTTGCTAAGCGTACGTTAATGCACCGACGCCGTATCGAATCTTACGGTTATCTGCGCGATGATGGCTTGTGGGACATCGAAGCCAAGATGCAAGACTTGAAAACTTATCAAGTCACCCGTGAGTTTGATAACAGTCCGGTGCCAGAAGGGCAGCCTTTTCATGACATATCATTAACGTTAACCATTGACGACACCTTTTTGATTAAAGAGGTGTCGGTATCGATGGAGGCGTTTCCTTTTCCCAACTGCGGTGGGGCAGCGCCAAACTTTTCGGTCTTAAAAGGAACACGAATTGGACCTGGGTGGAATCGACGATTAAAAGACACCTTTAGTGGAAAGGTCGGTTGTACTCATGTTCTGGAATTGTTTCCCGTGGCGGCTACCACCGCGTTTCAGACCATGTGGCAACCCCTAGGTGAAAAATACCCTGACATGGTGCCACACGCGGTGAGTAAGTTAGTCAATTCTTGTCATGGGTGGTCTGAAGAAGGGCCTATGGTCAAGAAGCTGGTGGAAGAGCAGATACTGCAATTACCAGAGTATTCTCCTACTAAGGTTGCGCTTAAGGAGTCACAAAATGAGTGATTTTGTTACTGAAAGCATAGAGTCGGGTTTGCAGACCTTGTGTTTAAATCGAGTCGATAAGAAAAACGCCATTACCTTGGACATGTATCAGGCGTTAACCGAAGCGCTTCGTAACGGGCAGACTAACTCAGAGGTGAAAGCCACGTTAATTGTCGGAGCTGGGAAAGATTTTTCCTCTGGTAACGATATTAATGAGTTTGTGCAAATTGCTCAAAAGCCCGACAAAATGAGCACTATATTGACCTTTCTTCAAGTATTAAGCGGCTATAATAAGCCCTTAATCGCAGGCGTTGAAGGGCGTGCTGTGGGCGTTGGTGCTACCTTGCTATTGCATTGCGACATGGTTCTGGCGTCCCGTGAAGCGCGTTTGCAGTTTCCGTTTGTGCAATTGGGTTTAGTGCCAGAGGCCGCGTCCAGTTATTTACTTCCGCGGCTAGTCGGTCATCAAAAAGCCTTTGAAATACTGGTGTTAAGCGATGTGCTTGATGCAACACAGGCTCATGAGTTGGGCTTGATTAATCATCTTTGTGAAGCGGGTGAAGCCCATAAATTAGCCTTGTTGTATGCTCAAAAGATCATGGCTTTACCAGTAGAAGCGGTGGCGTTAAGCAAGGCGTTACTGAAGCACAACGGCCAAGAGGAAGTGCAAGCGGCCTTGCTAAGAGAAGGTCGAATCTTTCAGGAACGGTTAAGTTCAAAAGAAGCGCATCAGGCATTTTACGCGTTTTTGTCACGTAATCGCTAGGTTCAACGAACGCTTAAATGGGATAAACCGCCAAAAGCCTTACTCATCACCTAGGGGTTGAGTAAGGCTTTTTTGCGGTTTGCTGGTTCAATTGCACTCATTCAATCTTTATCGCATTCATTCAATCTTTATCTTATTCATACAATCCTCATCTTATTCATACTAAACTGCAATCAAGAAAATCACCTTACATATCCGCTTTACGCTGGTTTGAAGGGCGTTTTCTTTTCTTTGTGAATATTTTTGTCAGTTAACTGGCGCTTTTTTGTTATTGATGAAAATCCTTCTCAAACTACTATAGATAGCATGAAAATAAAAAACACGAGGGACTTATGAAAATCCTAGTATCGGTAAAACGAGTGATTGACTACAACGTCAAAGTTCGAGTCAAAGCGGATAATACAGCGGTTGACCTAACCAATGTCAAAATGTCCATGAATCCTTTCTGTGAAATCGCGGTTGAAGAAGCGGTTCGCCTAAAAGAAAAAGGCGTTGCCTCTGAAGTGGTCGTGGTTTCTGTTGGCTCTAAATCTTGCCAAGAAACCTTACGTACGGCTTTAGCTCTGGGTGCTGATCGCGCCATTCAAGTGGAAACCGAAGACGGTCTAGATTCTTTGTCTGTGGCAAAACTGTTAGCCAAGGTCGCGAAAGAAGAAGCGGCGGATCTGGTCATCATGGGTAAGCAAGCTATTGATTCAGATAACAATCAAACCGGCCAAATGGTGGCTGCGTTATTGGATTACCCACAGGCGACCTTTGCCTCTGAAGTGGTTATTGAAAACGGGGAAGCACAGGTAACGCGAGAAGTGGACGGTGGTTTGCAAACCCTAGCCATTACTTTGCCTGCGGTGATAACAACCGATTTACGCTTGAACGAGCCACGTTTCGCGTCTTTGCCAAACATTATGAAAGCCAAGAAAAAGCCACTTGATGTCAAAACGCCAGCGGACCTTGGTGTAGAAGTGGGTTCGAATGTCAGCCTAGTGTCTGTTACACCACCACCACAACGCGCTGGTGGTATCAAAGTGGGTTCGGTTGCTGAGCTAGTCGATAAACTTAAAAATGAAGCGAAGGTGGTGTCATGAGCGTTTTAATCATTGCAGAACACGACAATAAAAGCCTGAAGCCAGCCACACTAAACACAGTCGCAGCAGCTTCTCAAATTGACGCCGATGTACATGTGTTGGTGGTGGGGTTTGAATGCCAAACGGTTGTTGAACAAGCCGCTCAAGTGGCGGGTGTCAACAAGGTATTGGTGGCTGATAACGCCGTTTACGAACACCAGTTGGCTGAAAATGTGTCCAAATTGATCGTGGACATTGCGGGTGGCTATGGTCATATCCTAGCACAAGCGACAACCACAGGTAAGAACACCATGCCACGCGTTGCGGCCTTGCTGGATGTGGCTCAGCTGTCTGATGTGATTAAAGTCGAAGCGCCGGATACCTTTGTGCGTCCTATTTATGCCGGTAATGCGATTGCAACGGTAAAGACAACTGACAAGGTGAAGATTTTAACCGTCCGAGCCACAGGCTTTGACCCGGTTGCAGCAACTGGGGGAAATGCCGAGCGCGAGGTACTGTCCCAGGTGATTGAGAACAAAGGCAGCCGTTTCATGAAGGAACAGTTAGCCGAGTCGGATCGTCCTGAATTAACCGCTGCCAGTGTTATCGTGTCTGGTGGTCGCGGTATGGGTAATGGCGATAACTTCAAATTGCTTGAAGGTGTTGCTGACAAGCTGGGTGCAGCGATTGGTGCGTCACGTGCTGCGGTCGATGCGGGCTTCGTTCCGAACGATTTGCAAGTCGGTCAGACAGGCAAAACCGTTGCCCCAGACCTATATATCGCTGTCGGTATTTCTGGCGCGATTCAGCATTTGGCCGGTATGAAAGACTCTAAAGTCATTGTTGCGATCAACAAAGACGAAGAAGCGCCGATTTTCCAAGTGGCGGATTATGGCTTGGTAGCGGATCTGTTTGATGCCGTACCTGAGTTAGAAAAGAGTCTGTAAACCTGTTTAAAACACGATCGACGAGACACTGAATCGATCAAAAAGAATCAGCCAGACGTTTTATAACGTCTTGGCTGTATGTAATTACCGACGACAATGTGTAACAACGCCATTGTGGTCATAATAAAAATAATTGGAGACCAGCATGATATTCGAAGGACAAGCAGTCAAGGTTGCAGTCGATGATGCCAGAGTGGCGACTGTCACCCTGGATTTGGTCGGTGATTCGGTCAATAAGTTTAATAGCCTGACCTTGAGTGAATTGGCCTCAGCGGTTGATGCACTGAAACACCTTGATGATTTACAAGGGGTTATTTTCGCCAGCGCGAAAGACGTATTTGTCGTCGGTGCCGATATCACTGAATTTACTTCTTGGTTCAAAATGGATGAACAAGAACTCACTGACAAGTTGCAAGACGCTCATAACATCTTTAGCGACATTGCAAACCTTCCTTGCCCAACGGTCGCGGCCATAAATGGCATTGCCTTGGGTGGCGGTATGGAATTGTGCTTGGCGTGTGATTATCGAGTCATGGCGGATTCCGCAAAAATTGGTCTACCAGAAACACAATTAGGTATTTATCCAGGGTGGGGTGGTACCGTTCGCCTACCTCGTCTTATTGGTGCAGATAACGCCTGTGAATGGATTTGCGGCGGTGCGCAGAAACGCAGTGAAGACGCCCTTAAAGACGGTGCGGTTGATGCGGTTGTGCCAAAAGCCAAAGTCAACGACTCAGCACGTCACCTTATTCAGCAAGTGATTGATGGTAAGCTTAATTACCATGCACGCCGTGACGAATTGCGTGCGCCAATGGAATTCTCGCCCATCGAAAAAATGATGATTTTCGAATCGGTTCGTGGTGTTGTTGGCGCTAAAGCAGGCAAACATTACCCTGCGCCTATGGCCGCCATTAAAACCATTGAAAAAGGCATCAGCCAAGACATAAATAAAGCCATTGAGACTGAAATCAAAGGCTTTATCAAACTGGCCAAAGGCCCGGTGGCTAAGTCTTTAGTGAATTTATTCCTAAGCGATCAACAAATTAAGAAAACCGCCAGCAAGTACACAAAAAATGCCACCCCAGTAAAACAAGCTGCGGTGTTGGGTGCGGGTATCATGGGAGGCGGTGTCGCGTATCAGTCTGCTTCTAAAGGCACGCCAATTATCATGAAAGACATTCGCCCTGAAGCCTTAGAGTTAGGCTTGAGCGAAGCCAATAAACTGTTCAATGGCCAGGTAGAGCGTGGTCGTTTAACCACCGAAAAAGCGTTTAAGGCGATGAACAGCATTGTTCCGGCGTTAAGCTACGGTGAGTTTGCACACGTTGACCTAGTGGTTGAAGCGGTCGTTGAAAACGTCAAAATCAAAAAATCTGTGTTGGCAGAAGTGGAAAGCAAAATCGCTGATACCGCCATTTTAACGTCAAACACCTCGACGATTTCTATTACGGAATTGGCAAAAGACTTGAAACGCCCAGAAAACTTCTGTGGTATGCATTTCTTTAACCCCGTGCACCGTATGCCTTTGGTGGAAGTCATTCGTGGTGAAAAAACCAGCGAAGAAGCCATTGCTAAAACCGTTGCTTACGCACAAGCCATGGGCAAAACCCCTGTCGTGGTGAATGATTGTCCGGGTTTCTTGGTGAATCGTGTCTTGTTCCCTTATTTCGCGGGTTTCTCCTTGATGATGCAAGAAGGGGCAGATTTCCGAGTGGTTGATAAAACCATGGAGAAATTCGGCTGGCCAATGGGTCCTGCTTACTTGTTAGACGTGGTGGGTGTGGATACGGCGTATCATGCCGACCAAGTGATGGCAGAAGGTTTCCCTGATCGTATGAAGCACGAAGGCAAAAATGCCGTGGATCGCTTGTTCGAGCTTGAGCGTTTTGGTCAGAAAAATGGCAAGGGGTTTTACAGCTATGAGCCAGATCGCAAGGGCAAACCAAAGAAAATTTTCAACGAAGAAATCAACGAGCTGCTCGCGCCTGTGGTGACGTCTCAGTCTGAATTGACCGAAGACGATATCGTTGCCCGTATGATGATTCCATTGTGCATCGAGACGGTGCGCTGCTTGGAAGGCAACATAGTGGCAACCGCAGCTGAGGCCGATATGGGCTTGATCTATGGTATTGGTTTCCCTCCGTACCTTGGTGGTGCCTTGCATTACCTAGACCAAATGGGACTGCAGGCGTTTTGTGACCTTGCAGACAAATACAGCCACTTAGGTAAGTTGTACGAGCCGACCGCTAAAATGCGTGAAATGGCGAGCAACAACGAGACTTTTTACGGCGCATAATATCCCATAGGCTAAAGGAGAATTTCCATGAAACTGAATCCAAATGATGTCGTTATTATCGACGCCGTTCGCTCACCAATGGGCAAAACGAAAAACGGTGTATTCCGTAACGTACGTGCTGAAAACTTGTCGGCGGCCTTGGTTAAAGCGCTGTTTGCTCGTAACCCAACCGTTGATCAGAAAGACGTTGAAGATTTAATCTGGGGTTGTGTAAATCAAACGCTAGAACAAGGTTTTAACATGGCGCGTGCTGTGTCCTTGTTGGCGGGTCTGCCAATCACCAGTGCGGCACAAACGGTTAACCGTCTATGTGGTTCGTCTATGTCCGCGATACACACAGCCGCTCAGGCCATTATGACAGGTCAAGGTGATGTGTTTGTTGTCGGTGGTGTTGAACACATGGGCCACGTTGGCATGATGCACGGTGTCGATGTTAACCCTGCCTTGTCTAAACACATGGCA
>CAZBUC010000076.1:6569-9248 GCA_964494965.1 uncultured Maribrevibacterium sp. | reverse complement strand
CATAATGACGAGCTTTATGTTGTTAACAATAAAAATAGGCGGAAACACACCCATGCAATAAAGATGATGGGGGTGTTTCCGCTTTTTTTATTTATCTTATTCACCGTTAAACCTTATCAAATAAAATTAACATAATGATTTTAAAAGCTTTTTAAATTAAAACTTGCGTTGGCATGAAGTCTGCTACACTCAACGGTAAATGGCGCAGTTGTCAATGCGGTAATCCGTCTATCTGGATAAAGCGAACGACACTGTGTTGTCACAATAATCATAAAATATGACAGTGTTAACTCACACCAGAGGATAATAATAAAATGTCTGATACAGATAAGTCACTTGACTCGATCAGCCCTGAAGAGCGGGCTAAGTTAAAAGAACTGATGGAAAAAGACGAAAAATCCGTACGCAATCTCAAAGGCGTTTGGAAATGGATTGTCGCCACCCTCTCCACCGCTATGGTTTTAATTTATTTCTATGGTGCCGGTTTCCAAGCCTTAAGCACTCAGTACCACCTAGGCGTTTACGTACTGATTACGTTTGCCCTTGTCTTTTTGCTTTATCCAGCAGGATCACGTCGGATATCCATTGCTCTTTCGATCTTAACGGGCTTTTTCCTGTCTATTTTAGTCAGCTCCTTTTATATATTTGAGTCACCCTACGCCTTGTATCAACAGGTCATGATGTTCAAAGAAACTGCGGGCTATGATGGTATCGGCGTTGCTTACCAAGAAGATTTTGGCTCGCTCGGCTGGATCTTACTGTTGACCCTACCCTTTGCGGCTGTATTGGTCTTTTTGGACCAGTGGATGCAAAAAACATTCACCAACAACCCAACAGCCAGTGACATACTACTTTGCTTAATGGTTACCGCCTCAATTGTGTATTGGTTAACTCAATTTGAGCAGTTAAATTATCGCGCGGGTGCAGAGCACGAACTGGATTATCTGGTTAGTATCATTGGCCTCATTCTCTCTCTCGAAGTGTGTCGTCGCGTACTCGGCTGGTCCATTACCTTTATCGGTATTGCGATGATAGCGTTTGGCTTGTTTGGACCTTACTTGCCTGAGCTGTTCGCCCACCGCGGTTTTACCATTGAACGCTTAGCGACCTCTTTGTTCCTAACCACAAATGGGGTATTCGGTGTCATGGCCAGCGTTCTGGCTACCTATGTTATTTTGTTTATTTTCTTTGGCGCTTTTTTACAAAAATCGGGTGCCGGAAAATTCTTTATAGAACTTCCCCTTGCATTAGCAGGCCACTCGGCTGGCGGACCGGCAAAAGTGGCGGTTATCTCTTCGGCTCTTTTCGGTTCTGTTTCTGGAAGTGCCATCGCGAATACCGTGTCTTCGGGGGCCTTTACTATCCCTATGATGAAGCGCGCTGGTTTCAAACCTCATGTGGCAGGCGCTATTGAACCTGCGGCCTCGATTGGTGGTATGTTCTTACCTCCTATCATGGGTGCAGGCGGCTTCTTGATGGCAGAATTAACGGGTACGCCTTATTCCACCATTATGATTCTTTCCATCGGGCCGGCTTTTATTTATTTTCTTTCCATCTTTATGATGGTTCACTTTGAAGCCAAAAAACACAACCTAATTGGTACTCCTGGTGAAGTTCTTCCCCATTGGAAGGAAGTATTAAAATCGGGTTGGTACTTCGCTTTACCCTTGATCATCATTACCGTTTTACTACTCAGTGGGCGCTCCGCCGGTAACGCAGCATTTTGGGCGACTTTATCGTGTGTGGCTGTAAGCTGGGTTAAAAAAGAAACTCGTATGGGGCCACGTGAAATCTGGGATGCAATTCAAATCGGCGCGCGAAATACGCTCATTGTTGGTGCAACGATGGGGGTTATCGGCGTTATCGTTGGAACTATTTCCTTGACCGGAATGGGGCTTAAATTCTCAGATCTCATCATCTCTATGGCAGGCGGAAATCTATTTATTGCCCTTGTTTTAGTGGCGATCGCATCATTAGTATTGGGCATGGGCGTACCTGTGACCGCAGCTTACTTAATCGTTGCTGTGTTAGCTGTTCCTGCACTGGGAGATTTGGGCGTAACTGTGATCGCGGCACACATGATTGTGTATTGGTTATCGCAAGATTCAAACATTACTCCGCCTGTCTGTGTCGCTGCCTACGCGGGCGCTGCTATCGCAGGATCAGACCCTTGGAAAACGGGTTGGACAGCGTTTAAATTTGCGAAAATGTTATACATAATGCCGCTACTCTTCGCTTTCGTTCCTGCTATGCTGCTAAATGGCTCAATCACTGACATCCTTGTCGCCTATTTCTCAGCCATTATGGGTACGATTGTGTTCTGTGCATTTGCTATCGGCTATGCTCGTCGCAAGACCTCATGGTTAGAGTGGGGCATTCTAGGCACCGCAGCACTGTTACTGTATTGGCCAGGCATAATGACCGATGTAGTAGGCCTAGCATTAGCCGGACTAGTGTACTGGATGCAGCGTGACGCGGCTGCACTGACAGACCAGGGTCTAGCAACCGCAAAGTCGGAATAAAAGGGTAAAATGGGTCAACAGACAGAGAAAAATGTTTGTTGACCCAACTGCAGAACGCGTTCTCCGCGGAGCAAAAGTCCAGCCTCTTATTAATAAGAAACTGGGCAACTGAAATGTTTTGCTAAAGCAAAACTTGATACAACCAAAATAAGATAAT
>CAZBUC010000076.1:0-6559 GCA_964494965.1 uncultured Maribrevibacterium sp. | reverse complement strand
CAGAACCATCAGAACCATCAGCCAATGCATAGTAAATAAGATAATTACAATAATGAGGAAATATCAATGTCAATCACATTAAATTTGAAAAAAACAGCTGTATTCGCTGCGGCTACAGTAGCAGCGGTGTCTCTCACTTTTTCATCCGTTGCAAGCGCATCAGTAGAGCGCCTTGCTTTTTCTGGTGGACCAGACGGCGGTACCTTTCAGTTTTTCTCTAACGGCATCTCAACCTTGTTGTCGCGCTCAATGGAAGGCGTTGATGTATCAAACATGGCTTCTGCTGGGTCAGTTGAAAACTTACGTCGCGTTAACTCTCGCGATGCCGACTTCGGTATTGTTTACTCAGGTGACCTTTTCCTAGGCTCTGAAGGTAAGTTGACTAATGACACTCGTCGTTACCGCAACGTGCAACCTATTTCTTACATGTTTGGTGCACCTGCACACCTTATTGTTCTTGATAACTCTGGTATCACGGACGTTAATCAATTAGCTGGTAAAAACATTGCTGTTGGTCCTGCTGGTTCTGGCGCAGCAGCCTCTGCTCAACGCTTTTTTGAAGGTGTCGGACTTTGGGATCAAATTAAGCCACAATACATAGGCTACAACCAAGGCGCATCCGCTCTTGGTGACCGTCAAATCGACGCACTATGGGTTTTTGCTGGATTTCCAAACGCATCGGTAATTCAAGCTGCAACAAGCAACCGCGTTAAACTTCTACAAGTTTACGCAGCAGCAGAAAAAGGCACTCTATTTACTGATCACCCATACTACGCACAAGTCACCATTCCGGCAGGAACATACCCGAATGTGGATTATGATGTTGTCACTATCCAAGACTCTGCACTGTGGGTTACAGGTCGTCACATGAAAAAAGAAATGATCTCAGAAATGATCGGCGAAGTGTATTCTGATGCTGGATTAACTTTCATGAGATCAGTGTCTAGCGCAGCTCGTGCCATGACAGTTGACAGTGCTCTAAACGGCATCGCTAACAAGGTTCACCCTGGTGCGGTTGAGTTCTGGGAATCAAAAGGCAAAACACTAAACTCATTGCAAAAATAAGGCTTTCAATCCTTACTTAGACATACCACCGCTTACTGAGCATTATCAGTAAGCGGTACTCCCATGACTCCCCTTCCCTTACCATCACTCCCCTTCCCTTACCATCACTCCCCTTCCCTTACCATCACCACCTACCTACTAATACGATCTCTTTTACCAATAGCGCGACGAGCAACACACACCATGTGGTTATTCGCTTCCCACAGAATCAGCTCCACACGTCTGTATATTCAGTAAAGACGACCAAACGAGCTGGAGCAACTATGATGCGATATGAAAGTTAAAGATAGCCAAAGGGCTTCGATAATTTACTCAGGGACATTAGAGAATAAACAAGGAAAGATTGCGCGAATAAAAGAAGAGAAAGCTTTGCAGGAAAGTAAAACACGTAACTGGATAACAGAAAAAAAGTGGCCCTAAGAAAATCTAAGGGCCACCATCGTTTAACAAGGATTACTTAAACTTCTTAATTTCACCGCTTTTCAAGCGTGCAAAGTAAGAGTTCATCTCGCGTTTTACAATTGGCATTAGGAAGTATAAGCCTGTGATGTTAACCACTGCCATGGCAAAAATTGCCGCGTCAGAGAAATCAATAACAGGGCCTAGATCCGCTGCAGCACCAACCACAACAAAACCACAGAACAAAAGCTTAAACGCCAACTCGGCATTTTTGCCTTCACCAAATAAATAAGTCCACGCTTTCAAACCATAGTAAGACCAACTGATCATCGTTGAGAAAGCAAACAAAATAACGGCAATAACCAACAGGTATGGGAACCAACTAATCGCAGAACCAAAGGCTGCGGACGTTAAGGCAACACCAGAACTGCCATCAGCGGTCATGATACGACCTGCTTCAATAACATAAAGGCCAGTATTTGCATCCACCAACAATTGACCTGTGATGATAATCACCAGCGCCGTCATCGTACAAATCACCACGGTATCAATGAAAGGCTCAAGCAAAGACACCAAACCTTCAGTCACAGGCTCATTGGTTTTTACCGCTGAGTGAGCGATGGCAGCAGAACCCACACCCGCTTCGTTAGAAAACGCAGCGCGCTTAAAGCCTTGGATCAAAGCACCTACTAGACCACCAGCCACACCTAAACCAGTGAAAGCACCTTCAAAAATTTGCCCAAATGCCCAAAAAATCTTATCTGCATTCAGAAGCAAAATAACCAGAGCCGCACCAACATAAATAAATGCCATTAAAGGCACCACTTTTTCAGTCACTCTGGCAATCGACTTGATACCACCGACAATAACCATGAACACAATCAGAGCAAAAACAATACCTGTAACCCAACCAGGGTAACTACCTACTACGCTGCTGATTTGTGCATGTGCTTGGTTAGACTGGAACATGTTACCGCCACCAAAAGCACCCAAAATACAAAACACAGCAAAAAGAGCTGCCAAGAACTTTCCACCTGGCAAACCACGTTCAGCAAAACCTTTGGAAATGTAATACATTGGGCCACCGGAAACCGTACCATCTTTGTATTCGTTACGGTATTTCACACCCAAGGTACATTCGGTAAATTTAGACGCCATACCCAGTAAACCAGCAAGGATCATCCAAAAAGTCGCACCCGCACCACCAATACCCACAGCCACGGCCACACCCGCGATGTTACCCAAGCCAACGGTGCCAGATAATGCTGTCGTTAGTGCTTGAAAGTGACTGACCTCACCCGCATCTTTTGGATCGGAGTAATCCCCTTTCACCAAAGAAATCGAATGCTTCACAGCGCGAAACTGCACAAAACCAAAATACAAGGTAAAAACACTCGCACCCACTACCAACCAAAGAACAATCCAAGGAAAACTGGTACCTGGCAAAGGAGCGAAAATAAGGTTAACAAACCAGCCTGTGGAAGAAGCAAAAATGGCATTAACCTTTTGATCTAGAGTCTCAGCATGAGCCAAACTTGTCTGTAGTAGCATCAACAGCATGGCTGGCATCGCTGCCCAATATCGTAATCGATTCATAAAACTTCTCCTTAATTAACTACCGTCACAGGGACAGTAGAGGACATAACCAGATTCGCCGTCACACTACCAAAAACGCGAGCACTTAAGCCGCTTTCTGTAGAACGAGCGACTATGATTTGTTCTGCATTCGTTTCTAGCGCGACGGAATTTAAAAGATGAGCCACTTTACCGTGCAATACTCGACCTTCTGCTTGAAAACCTTCACTGGTCAATGCATTGATCGCTGGATCAATAATCCGTTCGTTAGCCGCTTTAATAGCAGCACTGCGAGCCTTCTGTCTGCTCGCGTTTTCTTCAGGTGTTTGGAATGAGTAAGGAGACCACTCAATGACAAAAACAACTTCGATTTTACAATCGCCAATTAAACCCGCTAAACGCTTTGTATAAGCAAGCGCTCTTTCTCCGGCTGGGCTGCCATCAAGACCAACAACTAAGGTATTTGACATGATTCTATCCTTTCTGGGGGATTGGTATTTTAAATGTGGAGCCTGAAACTAGACCCTAACTTGCTACATTAATGTCTGAGGGATTAGATTGGAATCTTTTTTCTTTCTTAATACGCAAAAATTTGTAAATAATGCGACAAAACAGCATTAAACACTGGAAATATGATCTGCATCAGAACGCCACACTTAAAAAAGTCACAATGAAAAGGTTTTCACGCAAATTCAAACTTGATACGTTTTCACTGTGTTTTCAAGCAATGAACTCTCCACCCCTGTTTGGTGTCGTAAGAGTTAACAAATAAAACTTAAAGAGGTTCATGATTGTGAATATTAACTCGCTTTTAAACAGCATTATGGGCAGCACGGGCTCAGGAATTGACAAAGCCGTCACCAAAGCCAAGACAGGCTCTATGCCAGGCGGATTAATGGGCGGCAAAGCGATTAAATATGGTGGTATGGCAGCCATAGGCGGAATGGCGTACAAAGCGTGGCGAGATCATAAAGAAAGCCAATCACCACACACCTTACAAACCCCGAATATCACATCGGATCAAAGCGCCCCTTTAACAAAACAATACCTGCTAAAAAGGCGCTCTGGGATACAACCAGAGCGCCTTAGGCTTTTAAAACCATTTAACCGTATTACAGCGATGAGGGAGGGAAATCACTTAATCAGACTCAGTGCCTCTTTAAATTGATCTGACCGACAATCTCTGATTAGCTCGAACAAACACATTTCTAAACTCGTTACTTCAGCCCCTTTGCGAGCCAATTTTGCTAACGCTAACTCTTTGTTTGATACCGCGCGTGATGACACACAATCACTGACAAGCTCAACCATGTACCCCAGATTGAGTAATTCCAAGGACGTCTGATACACACAAATATGGGTTTCAATGCCACTCACCAACCAAGTATTCACCTTCGCTTTTTTGACGGCCTCGACAAAAGCAGGCTCACCACAGCCACTAAAGGTATATTTGGTAATTGGGCTGGTCAACGCCAATGCTTCTCTTAACTCAGGCACAGTATCCCCGAGTTTTTCAGGATTCTGCTCAAGCCACAAGATCGGCAAACCGAGTAGCTTGGCCGCTTTCACCAACTTAATCAAATTCGCAATAAAACGCTCACTGTCATCGACAATGGTCGCTAACTTTCCTTGCACATCGACCACGATCAAACCCGTTTTCTCTTTTGTTAACATGCCTATCTCCTGTTGATGTTGATGTTGTTGTTATCTTGACCGTCTCATACTAAAACCTGTTTATCGCCCTGTCTTTTTATCGTCTTGTCTTTTTAACACCTAATAGAAGCATAGCTCATCAAAGAGCCTGTCAGTGAAGTCGAGCGATTTTGCTATTTTTTTGACGATTAAAGCAACGTACTCTGTTGGGCTAAGTTTTTTGAAAAGGAAATGACATGCTTAACAAAACAAGAATCAAAGTACGCGGTTATCATCTAGACCTTTTTCAGCACGTCAACAATGCCCGTTATCTAGAGTTTATGGAAGAAGGCCGTTGGGCATTTTTTGATGAGTTCTTTGATAGTAATGATTGGATGCAACAGGATCTGGTCTGGCCTGTGGTCAATATCAACATTAACTTTAAGTCCGAAGCCAATTTTGGTGACCTGCTCGAAGTGCAAACCCACTATACGAAAATGGGTAATCGCAGTGTCACAATGAAACAAACCATAGTTAATGTGCAAACGAATGACATTGTTGTGGAAGCCGATGTCACCTATGTCTGTGTTTCTAAAGCCGCCAAAGCCGCTATTCCCTTCCCTGACGACTTCAGACAAAAAGTCGAGCTGTCTATCGCGTCACTTGAAACAATGGCCACTCAATAAAGTCCAGCAGAATCGGCAATAAAAAAGGGCACGTCGATGCGGCCCTTTTTGAACGCTTTCGCTAAATCATCTTATTACCAGCTTAATGTGATTTTCTGCCCTGTTTCCAACGACTTTTGCGCCGCATCGGCGAGCATTTGGGCACGACGTCCGTCTTCGAAGCTCGGAGAAACCGGTTTCTTGGCCAAGACGTTTTCAATAAAAGACGTAAGTTGTAAGTTGTAGGCATCCACATAACGATCGATAAAGAAGTTATACAATGGGTCTTTTACTTGCGTTGTGTCTTTGGTGTAACGGGTGACGGAAGTAGGCGTTTGGTTATTAGAAATCACCATGCCTTCTGAACCGAAAGCTTCCACACGTTGATCATAACCATAAATCGCGCGGCGCGAGCCATTAATGTGAATCAAGCGCCCAGACTGGCTTTTCATGATCACCATCACACTATCCACATCGCCAATTTCGGTGATCTTTTCATCTACCATGGCGCTGCCAAACGCTTGTAACTCAACAATTTCTTCACCTAAAACAAAACGCGCCATATCGAAATCATGAATCACCATGTCACGAAAAATACCACCGGATGATTTTAGATACTCAACGGGTGCCATACCCGGATCACGGCTAGTAATAATAACTTGTTCTAGCTTACCAATGCTGCCATCTTGCGCGGCTTTTACCACGGCGGCATGGCTTGGATCGTAACGACGGTTAAAACCAATCTGAATCGGCACGTGACAATCTTTAATTTGTTCTAAACAAGCGTTCACTGTCGCCGTGTCTAAATCTATCGGCTTTTCACACAAAATGGCTTTGCCTGCTTTCGCGGCTTTTACAATCAGCTCCACATGGGTGTCGGTACTGGTAGCAATTAACACCGCATGCACATCTGGGTCGGCTAGCGCTTCATCGACACTGGAAACCACTTTTGCCCCCGTGGCATTTGACACGGCTTCCGCCGCTGGCCCATAGACATCAAACACATATTTTAAATTCGATTGAGCAAACGCCTGAATATTTTGAGCGTGCATTTTTCCGATTCGACCAGCGCCAAACAAAGCAAAATTAAGCATAGTTTTATCCTTAGTGTTATTTTCACTGCTCTCTAAAACAGTATTGGTATAACAAAATACCCCCTCCCAACCTCCCCCTTAGCAGGGGGAGGAGCTTAGTACTTTTGTCCCCTCCCCTTATGTCTTCTA
>CAZBUC010000075.1:0-9302 GCA_964494965.1 uncultured Maribrevibacterium sp. | reverse complement strand
CGTTCACTGCGTCACGGTAAGCGGGGTTTCCTGTCTGTTTTACCAAGAAGTCTGCCACTTCAGCCAATTCCGCCATCATGCTGGCGGCTTTGTCGCGAAGCTTGACTGGGCCTTGACCAAAGTCAAATTGTCTCTCTAAGTCTTGCCCATGTGTGGCTATTTCTTGCTGCATAATGCGCAACTGGTGACATTCCGCACTGCCTAAAAATTCGTCACCACGAAGCATACAATAGACGAGAAACACGTCAATGAAGTACAAGGTGGACGATTGCATGCCAATAGAGGAGCTTGGGTCTAGGTCCATTATGCGGACTTCTATGTATTCCACACCTCGCGCATGCAGGGCTGCACTGGGGTGTTCGCCAGGCTGAGTAACGCGTTTAGGGCGGATATCACTGTAATACTCGTTTTCAATCTGCAATAAATTGCTATTGAGTTGGCGGTACTGACCATCCACTTTAACGCCGATATCTTGGTACGCTTGATAAGGTGTTTTCAGCGCTTTTTTAATGGTGCTGATATAGGTATCTACTTCGTTGTAACACACGTACAAGTCAGCTTGCGCCTTGTTTTGATAACCAAGATCGCTCATGCGCAGCGAAGTCGCTTTGGGTCCAACCCAAGTGTTTTCTGGTAGTTCAGTGAGGCCTTCAGGTTTTTTGGGTAAAAAGCTGCTGTCAATCGCGGGAGAAGCGCCAAAAAGTAAAGACAGCATCCACGAGCTACGACGGAAATTACGAATTAGGGCAAAATAGCTGTCTGACTGAAACGTCTGCTTTTCGCTTGCGCTTAACGCCTTCATTCCCTTGTGTTGTTCTAAAAAGTCCCAAAATGCGCTGTCGAATGAAAAGTTGTAATGCATGCCCGCGATGCATTGCATGATTCTACCGTAGCGATTTGATAAGCCTTCGCGATAGACTCGCTTTAATTTGCCTGTGTTTGACTCACCGTAATAAGCAATGGGTACTTCATCGTTGTTAGTGAGATGACAGGGCATACTGGCCGGCCACAAGCATTCATCGTGTTTGTACAGTTCGTGGTTAACTAGGTTGTGAATGTCTTCCAACTCTTTAAGCACACCTTCAACACTAGGGTGAACCCCTGTGATGAACTCCATAAGCGCCTCAGAATAATCTGTGGTAATGGCGCTGTGCGTCATGGCCGAACCAAGTGACTTAGGGTGTGGCTTTTGTGATATGCGACCTTTAGTGCGATCCACCCGCAGAGCTTCACGCTCGACACCGCGATGGAACGTAAGCGCAGCGGTGGTCGCCGTGTTTTGGCAGTAGTCTGCCAATGCCTGTAAGGCATGAGTTAAAGTGCTCAAGAAGCAGTCCTTCTGTTTAGTAAGGCTAGGTGACACAGAGTCACGCTAAAAAGTATGGTCGGATTGTACTCGTGTGAGCTTATTGGCGGCAAGTCGAGTGTCCACTGTGGGGCGTATTTTCAGCGGATTTATTTTGACCTAGACTCTTTGCATTTTCGCGTTACCGATTAACAACCTATTGTCATGGCAAGATGGCGCCTATGGTAATGAGCTAATATCAAGGCATCTTGACTTGTTTTTTGTTAGTCTAACGCCACTAACCAAAGACACTCTTTACTTTTTAATAGGCGATCCAGTTATGGCTAATACCGTGTTTTGCAAAAAATACCAAAAAGAAATGGAGGCACTTGATCGTGCGCCCCTACCAGGCGCAAAAGGCCAAGAGGTACTTCAAAACGTATCAAAACAAGCATGGCAAGAATGGCAATTGTTGCAGACCATGATGATAAATGAAAAGCAACTGAATCTGATGCAGCCCGAGTCACGTCAGTACATCATGGCGCAAATGGACAAGTTTTTTAATAACGAGACAACGGATAAGTTGTCTGGTTATGTTGATCCAAATGATATCAAAGAGCTGTAGCGGTTTTTGAGTGAAACGAGAACGTTCTTTTGAAGTCAAAAGAACGTTTTTTTTACTGAGTAACAAAACTGCCAAACAATATATCAGCAACCGGAGCTTGTCCGGTTTCTTCTTTTAAAGCATCGTTCACTTTTACCGTGGCTTCTTTTCGAGTTTCTTCACGAGCAAGCGCCCCTGTGATTTGATCTGACGTCCTTGAGCTTAAAAACATCACCAAGGCATCTCGTATTAAAGGCATATTGCGAAGAATAATGACTCTTTCAGCTTCATCGGTTCGAATAGTAATACTGGCCTTGATGTATTTAAGCTGACCATTGTCGTCTAGATGATTAACGACAAAGTCGGGTGTTAATTCAACATAAGCGGTTTTCCCTGTATTCGCATAAGCGACAGTACTAAGTAAGCTAGTAAGCAGCAAAACTATGAGGGCAATTTTGTTGTGTGAGGGTATTATCAGTGACATATTAGGCTCTCGTATTCATCGCAATAGACAGTATACTAACTGTCCTTAGAGCGCTGTGTCAGCAGTAATTTGCACTTTTGATGTTTATTGCTGAGGTAGCTTTACGAGATGCAAAGCAAACCATCATTATTTAGTCAGTGTAGGAATATTTGTTTATGTTAACGTTTTTCTCTGCCCGCCGTTTTCATGGCTTGATTGCCTTTACCGCATTTGCTCTGTTAGTGGTGGCTTTTTATATGGAATATCAAATGGCATTAGAGCCTTGCCCGCTTTGTATGTTGCAGCGTATTGTGTTTTTTTGCGTCGGCTTGGTGTCTTTGGTTTCTGCTTTGAGTGGAAGTGAAAAGTGGCGTCGGTCGTGTGCTTGGTTCGTGGTGGTACTTTGTTGTGCTGGTGGTGCTTTGGCTATTCGCCATTTGTATTTACAAAACTTGCCCGCCGACGAGCTGCCAGCCTGTTTGCCCGGTTTGAGTTACATGTTTGAGGTGTTTCCTTGGCAAGAAATTCTGCAATCTATGGTGATGGGGACAGGAGAATGTGGAGAAGTGTCTTGGACTTTGTTTGGTATTAGTATCCCAGGATGGACTCTCATCGCTTTTATTGGTATGGCCATAGTAAACTTGAGTATTGCGTTACGCCCTAAAAAGAAAATGCTGTTTAGATAAGCATGATTTGGTTAAGTGCCAAGGTAAGATCCCGAAAGCGTTTGTCTTGCAGGGAATACCGTATCGGAATATGCTTGAGACAGAGTTAAATGATAAAAAATTGCCTAATGGAGTCTGTGTATGTTGGAACGTTGTAAAACAGCTCAAGAGCGTTGGGGTGGTGTTCACGATATGATCGATCGCTGGCTTGAGCAGCGAAGAAAACTCATTGAACTGTGTGTTTATTTGCGTGAACGCGGTGAATTCACACCGACGGATACACCAAAAATACAAACCCTGTGTGAAATGCTGGTGGATTACGTGTCCGTTGGTCATTTTACGGTGTACGAACAATTGGCCTTAGAAGCTAAAGAATTTCATGATGATGGTGCCTTGGTCTTGCTGAAAGAATTGCTGCCAGAGATTGACAGTTCAACCGAAGTGGCGATCGAGTTCAATGATAAATACGACACGAAAGATCACTGTAATGCTCAGCTTGAAGCTCTGCCGTTTTCGATTAAGGCGTTGATCCTAGTAATGGCAGAACGCTTTCAGTTTGAAGATCGGTTGATTGAGGAATTACATGAAGCGCACAGCGAAAAAAGTGCATAAATTTGCGCTTACGGCCCTGTGTTCCGTCGCTTTATTTTCATGTTCAGCGGAAGACCCTGTGCGGACGGCGCAATACGCTTCCCAAGGTTTTTTTTCTGCGGTACTGAGTGACGATGGTGAGGCGTCTTTGATCGGCTCCATTCAACACGGCGGTAGTTATTGGATTAACTCCGTCAACGAGCGCCGATTCAATTGGAATCATGCGGCTGGTCAATACACGCCCTTAACCGCCGTAGACATTGACCCCAGCGGCGAGTTTGCCGCCACTGGTGGTGCTCGTACGCTAGCTTTATGGCGAACATCAAATGGGGAGTCAGAGGGGTTCTGGACCACGCCAGGCGACATAGAGTCCATTAAGTTGACCCAAAATGGCGCTTTTGCGTTGGTTGGGCTCAATGATCAAACCGCGCGTTTTTTTGATATTCAAAACGGTGGTATTCGACAAACATTACGTTTAAACGAAACCGTACGTGCCGTAGATGTAACCGCAGAGGGTTCGCTGGGAGTGACCGGGGATGATTTGTCTTTTGTTACCTTATGGGACATGCAAACCGGTCAGATGCGTTATCAATGGGAATTGAGTAACAGTATTGGTAGCGTGGCCTTGTCACCCGATGGTCGCTATGTTTTTGGTGCTGCACAGCTTGGCGATGCCAAAATTTGGTCTACCCGTGATGGTCGGGAAGTCACCACGCTCGATACTGGCGCGCTGCAACACCGGAAAATGTCGATTAGTCAGGCGGTATTTTCAGCCGATAGCCGACTGTTATTGGTCGGTGGGGTGAATAGCCGAGTGTCGCTATTGCAAGTCAGCACGGGAACCGTTCTAAAAGAGTGGGATGTGTTTACTCCAACGGGTAGGCCTGCGGGCGCCAGTGTTTTGTCATTGGCCTTTGGTAAAGGTGACCGTTATTTTGCTCTTGGCAGTAATGGCTATCTGAACGTTCTGGAATAAATCGATGTCATATCCGACTCCTCAAATGCCTCGCTGGGTCGCAGGCTTTGCTTTACAAGCTTTTTTGTCTGTCGCTGCGGGGGCTTTTGGCGCCCATGCTCTGTCTCATGTACTTCATCAAAGCGCGTTAGGCTGGTGGCAAACGGCAAGTCAATATTTGATGTACCACGCATTAGCCGGCTTAATAGTCGCGGCATTTTATTCGTCCTCGCTGAAACCTGTCTTGATCTTATTTTTCATAGGTAACCTGGTATTTGCTGGCAGCTTGTATGTGATGGCACTGACGGGATATCGCTTTTTAGGTGCGGTAACGCCCATAGGTGGCGTGTGTTATTTGTCCGCTTGGTTGCTATTGGCGTTTCGCCTCTGGCGGTTTAATCGTGTCGAATCTTAGGCGGGACACGGTGCATTTTTTCGGGTAACATTGCCCCCCAATTTATGAGCGTTTGGTTAAAAAACGCTCTAAGCTCACACGATGGCCAGTCTAGGTCCCTCAATATTGAACACACAAAGCGATACATTAGATGCAAGAGCAAAATACAGACACTCAAGAACCCATAGCAAGACGTACCATTCGTAGTTTTGTTGTGCGCGGTGGGCGCATGACAGAAGGCCAACAAAAAAATTACGAAGTGAACTGGGCCCAGTTCGGTTTAAACCTCGTTGATGGCCGAATTGACTATGCCACTGTGTTCGGTCGTGAGTCGGACGTTGTTATTGAAGTCGGCTTTGGAATGGGCGCTTCGCTGGTTGAAATGGCCCAAAATGCGCCAGAAAAAGACTTCATTGGCATTGAGGTGCATCCACCAGGGGTTGCTAAACTGATGATGCTTGCGAAAGAAGAAGGCATTAACAATTTGCGCGTGTACTGCGATGACGCCATAGAAGTGATGGCAAACTGCCTACCTGAAAAAACCGCCAGCGCCTTTCAGCTGTTTTTCCCTGATCCTTGGCATAAGAAAAAACACAACAAACGTCGCATTGTTCAGCCGCTCTTTGCTGAGCAAGTGGCCAATGTGTTAAAAACAGGGGGAGTTTTTCATATGGCAACGGATTGGCAGCCATACGCTGAGCACATGATGGAAGTTATGGAAGAGCAAACCCTGTACGACAATGCAGCGGGCAAAGGTTGTTATCATCCTCGTCCTGAATGGCGACCGCTGACAAAATTTGAACAGCGTGGTGAAAGGCTTGGGCACGGTGTTTGGGATTTGATTTATTCAAAACGTTAGTCTGTTATTTGATCAAAAAAAAGCGACTCAATGAGTCGCTTTTTTATTTACCGAGCTTTTATCAGTAAAATGCTTTCGACAAAATCTCTGTCGAATTGAACAGAATCGGTATTATTTGATTTCAACACTTTCGCGGCTGTTGCCTGCATCAAAGTAGGCTTGAAATACTTTAGGTGTGCGGCCACGTCCAGTCCACTCGTAAACCTCACCGTTTTCTTCTAAACGGTATTTTGCTTCAACGGTTTTGCCTTTTGTAGCGCCGGCTTTTGGCGTAGTTAATTCTGTGATTTCTTCAATCGTTAAACCACTCTCTGCTATTAAAGTAGCAATTTTTTCTGCGCGTGCAGATTTAAGTGCTAATTCTTCTTCGCGAGCGGCTTCTTCTTCACGGGCTTTTTCTAATGCTTTGGTAAATCCCGCAATCAAGTTTTCTAGCTGAGCAACGGTTAACTCTTTTGCTGCCGCGCGTGCTTTTGCTTTATTGCCTGCTAATTCTAATAATAAACTCATTGTGTCCCCTATTTATCTGTTAAGAACTGGTTGAATATGGTTCTGCACTGAAAAAGAGATCCATCCTTTACACTCAGTGGAGCTTGTCCACGTTATTTAATTGAAACGCCGCAAAGCGTGTAAATTACTTTATCAGTAATGTTGTGATTATGCGTTATTTCAAGTTTGTTTGTGGATTTTAATGAAAAATGCCTTAACATGCTAATAAAATAATGCGATCTAAATGTGTGAAAAGTGTAAATTGTAGGATAAATAATGAATGTCATATCAGATAACTTAACAAAACAATTTTCTATATTAAAAAAGCACACTGACAATATTATTCAATTGTTTGAAGAAGGGGCAACGGTTCCCTTTATTGCTCGGTACAGAAAAGAGAACACGGGCGGTATGACGGACGAAGATCTGCGACGCTTTCATGAACGATGGCAGTATCTGACCGAGCTTGAAAAACGCAAAGAAAGTATCTTGGCTTTATTAGAAAATGAGCCTCAAGCGACCCAAGGTTTACGTCATAAGATTCGTCAAGCGACCACGAAAAATGAATTAGAAGATTTATATTCTCCGTTTAAGAAAACTCGCAAGACAAAAGCTGACGAGGCAAGAGAGCAAGGTCTTCAGCCGCTGGCGGCGCTGATTTGGTCTGGACAGGTCTCAGACAGTGCCTTTGCGGTCGAATCATGGTGCAAACAGCAAAAGGTATTGGTGTCGCCTGAGAAAGCCTTAGAAGGGGTCACCGAGATATTAAATGAAGCCATTGCGAGTATCAGCGATGTTTTGCAAAAAGGCCGTCTTGAGCTGCAAAAAAACGGTGTTTTAGCCAGTCGCGTATTAAGAGGAAAAAAAGAACTGGGTGAAAAATTCAGGGACTATTTTGATTACCAAGAAGCGGTGAGTAAAATTCCTGCGCATCGTTTATTGGCTTTGTTTCGAGGAAAGAAAGAATCCATTTTAAAACTTAGCATTGAGTGGAAAAACCTAGCGCGATATCCCGATGAGTTGATATTGCCAGAGCTGCATGCACTTTTAGATAGCCAAGTGGCTAAGTCAAATACATTCTCAGCACAGCAAAGACGCTATTTAAATACCGCTTGGGATAATAAACTCTTGCCTAAATTAGAGTCAGACGTGCTTGCGATATTAAAAGAGCGAGCGGAAGAGGGCGCTATTCAAGTGTTTGCAGACAACCTTCAGGATTTATTAATGGCGGCACCCGCGGGGGCGCACCGTGTGTTAGGCGTTGATCCTGGTTTTCGCAATGGTGTTAAGTTGGCGGTCATTGATGAGCAAGGCAATGTGTTAGACCACGCTGTTATTTACCCCCATGGACCGCAAAACCGATCTCAAGAAGCCAATGCCACATTATTACAACTGATTAAAAAGCAGAACATCAGCTGGGTCGCGATTGGCAATGGTACCGCTTCTCGAGAAACGGAAGCCTTGGTACGAGCCCTTATTAATGACGCAAACCTGAACTGTCGAGCTGTGGTTGTGAGTGAGGCGGGAGCCTCGGTATATTCGGCGTCTCCGGTTGCCATTCAGGAGTTTCCGGATTTGGATGTCACCATTCGAGGTGCAGTTTCCATTGCACGACGTTTTCAAGACCCGCTTGCTGAATTAGTGAAAATTGATCCTCAGGCTATTGGCGTGGGTCAGTATCAGCATGATGTGAAAGTGTCTCAATTAACTCAATCTTTGGCCAATGTGGTAGAAGACTGTGTGAACCGAGTGGGTGTGGACATTAATTTGGCGTCGGTGTCTTTGTTGTCTTATGTGTCTGGTTTAAGTCAGCGCTTGGCACAAAATATTGTGGATTATCGTCAACAAAAAGGTCGGATAGAATCTCGCGCTGAATTACTAAAAATCAAAGGCATTGGTGAAAAGTGCTTTGAGCAATGTGCCGGCTTTTTACGTATTTTAAATGGCAAAGAACCATTAGATCAGTCTGGTGTGCATCCAGAATCGTATCCATTAGTGCAAAAAATGGCGGCACAACTGTCGTTGAAAGCGAGTGAGCTGCTGAATAACACAGGCGCCTTGCAACAGCTTAAACAACAGTCACCCACTTTTGCTCAGGCTGGTGACTTTACCTATTCCGATATTCTGGCAGAACTGGCTAAACCGGGTCGAGATCCACGTCCAGAGTTTCGTTACGCGTCCTTTGATCAAGGCGTGCAAAAATTAGAAGATGTGCAAGAAGGTATGACGCTGGAAGGTGTGGTAACAAATGTGGCGGCCTTTGGGGCTTTCGTGGATTTAGGCGTACACCAAGACGGCTTGATTCATATTTCTCAATTAGCTGATCGTTTTGTGAAAGATCCTAGGGACCTGGTCAGGGTTGGTCAGGTAGTCAAGGTGACCGTGTTGGAAGTGGATGTGCAGCGCAAGCGTATTGCGTTAAAAGCCATAGGCCTTATTTCATAAATCATGTAGAAAACAATAAGACGCGGTTCCCACAGGCCATGTGGAAACCGCGTAAGGGAAAAATTACGCTGCAGAGGCTATTTTGGCTTTGGCTTGGTTGAAGGATTCTTCACCAGGCTCACCCATTGCTTGACCACCTGCGATGAAGGTGTCTTTTACCGTGATGCCAACAAAACCCAAGAAGGTATTCAAGTAAGGCACTTGATGATCCATTGGCGTTTCCGCAAGGAAGCTACCGCTAGCCACAAAGACGTAAGCGTCTTTGTTTAGCAAACCAACCGGGCCTGTTTCTGTGTATTTAAAAGTACGACCAGCACGGGCAATGTAGTCAAAATAAGATTTCAACGTGGAAGGAATACCAAAGTTATACATAGGTGCGGATACGGTCACTACGTCAGCGGCTTCGATTTCCTCAATTAGCTCATCAGCCATGGCTACAATGGCTTTTTGTTCATCGGTGCGGTTTTCTTCTGGGGTAAACATGGCGCCCAGTGTTGTGTTGGTAAAGTGTGGCAGTGGGTTGGCGTCTACGTCACGCACAACGACTTTACC
>CAZBUC010000074.1:0-9328 GCA_964494965.1 uncultured Maribrevibacterium sp. | reverse complement strand
CTTCACGCCTTGGATGTCCATAACGGTGTTGTTCATGGTGTTCACAAGAGTGACTTTTTCCGTGACCAGTTGCGCCATGTCTTTATCGCCAGTGGAGACGATCACTTCGCGGCCTTGCGCGCCCACTTGTTTGGCGATGGTGCCGATGACGTCGTCGGCTTCTACGCCATCGATGATGACCAGCGGCAAGCCCATGGCTTCCACCATGCGGTGAATCGGTTCGATCTGCGGACGAAGATCGTCTGGCATGGGCGGACGGTGGGCTTTGTATTCGCTGTAAATGTCGTCGCGGAAGGTTTTGCCCTTGGCATCGAAGATGATGACCATGGGCGAATCTGGGTAGGTTTTGATAAGGCTGCGGATCATGCTGATCACACCGCGGGTGGCGTTGGTCGGGTGGCCGTCGCTGGTGTGCATCGGTGGAATCGCGTGGAATGCTCGGTAAAGGTAAGACGAGCCGTCTACCAAGATCATGGGCGTGTTTTGTGTTTTAGAATCCGTAGCCAAAATAGAACCTCTTTTTAATCGGCGATTATGGGCACTATTCTAAGGGTTTATGGTGAATTTTTCAGTGTTAAAGACGATTTTATACTTGGTTAATTGACCTTTTGATGCTTATTGTGGAGCATAGGCGTGTTAATGCGACGTTTCATTTCTTGATGATGTTTTTGACGATTACTTTTTATCATAACCACAGGTAGTACCACTTGGCTGTTTACACTTCTCTATCCGATTCTGACATGCGCGCCTTAGTGGCTGATTATTATTTGGGTGAACTGGTTTCGTTCCAAGGTATTGCTGGCGGCGTTGAAAATACCAATTATTTTTTGAATACCACAACAGGCAAGTATGTTTTGACCTTGTTTGAAGAGTTCGAATTTGACGAAGTGCCGTACTTTTTGGACGTTGTCGCGCATTTGAAACACAAAGGTTTTAATGTACCTGCGGCCTTGATTGACATTCATGGTGAACGCTTGCGTGTGGTAAAAGATCGCCCAGCCATTATTGTGGATTGTTTCCCCGGCAGTGGGTTGGAAAGCACCAATGTGGAGACCTGTCGTCAAATGGGAAGCGTATTGGCGAAGCTACATTTAGCCGGTGAGGATTTTGCCACTCATCGTGAGAGCCATCGTGGTATGGCGTGGTGGCACAAAACGAGCCAAGCGATTGAGCCAGAGCTGGAACCAGAGCAAGCGCATTTGCTGATGTCGCAAATTGCTGAGTTTGATGCTTTTATTGCTGAGTACCCTGACTTGCCTAAGACCACCATTCATGGGGATTTGTTTTATAACAATACCTTGTTTGAAGGTAATCAATTATCGGCGATTATTGATTTTTATAACGCTTGCCATGCTTGGGTGATGTACGATTTAGCGATTGTGGTGAATGATTGGTGTTCTGACATCACCACGGGCGAATTAGATAACGCAAAATACCGTGCGTTACTAAAAGCTTACTTGCATGAGCGAGAAGCCAGCCCAGAAGAAATTTTGGCTTGGCCTTTTATGTTGAAAATCGCCGCGCTACGTTTTTGGTTGTCTCGCTTAGAAGCGTGGCATGGTGCGAAACAGGATCCAGAGCGTTTGGCGCAGCAGCATGATCCACGTGAATTTCAACGTATTTTAGAGGCACGTGTGCGTTATGCTCCGGCATTGACGCTTGCCTAAACCTACTTGCCTAATACCTTATATAGGAAACGCTATGGTGCGCTTTTGGTTTTGTCTTTGTATCGCCAGTATTGCGCTGGTAAGTAATGTGATGGCGCACCCGCATGTGTGGGTCGATTCACAATATCGTATTAAAGTCGATCAATCGTCGATAGACTCGCTGGAAGCCACTTGGAGTTTAGACTTATTCACCTCGACTAGTCTCATCGCCGAATACGATGTAAACGCGGATGGTGAGTTAACCGGTCAAGAGAAGCTGGACATGATCGAGATTTTTAAAAGTTTTGATCAATATGGTTATTTCATCAAGATGAAGCAAGATGGGGTAGATTTGGTACCTGACAATGTGCAAGTGTTGGATGTGCGTATTCGAGATCAAATGCTGTGGGTTCGATTGGGTATCGCGTTGTCGGCTCCGGTGAATCTTGAAACATCGACATTGGATTTAGCATTTGGTGACGATGAATTGTATTTCGCCATGGAGCCGTTGGAAGAAGGTTTGGTGCAATTATCAGGCTCCTTTGCTGAAACCTGCACGCCTAGCCAGCGTGAGGCAGTAGAAACATCGGTGGCGTTTTGGGTTGAGCTGACCTGTCAGTCTTAGTGGGTTTTTGTTGTTTTCGAGGATGAAAGCAGATGTTAGAGCATTTTCAGTGGTTGCCTTTCTTAGTGGCTATTAGCCTTCTTACTATGAGTCCTGGTGTTGATACTATTTTGGTGATGCGCAACGCGGCCCTAGGCGGCTGGCGTTTGGGCTTTTTGACCAGCTTGGGGATTTGTATGGGCTTGTTTGCTCATGCGGCGGTGTCGGCTTTGGGATTGTCGGTTATTTTGCTGGGCTCGGCAGGCTTATTCACCGCGTTCAAAATCATCGGGGCGGCCTATTTGGTGTATCTGGGCGTGCAAGCACTGCGCAGCGCTATGAAACCTGTGGGTATGACCTTCACGGTGGCTGATAAAGACGGAAAGCCACCTCGTGTGCTCAGTTCGTGGGGCAGCTTTCGCCAAGGACTCTTATCGAATGTGTTAAATCCCAAGCCGATTATTTTTTATATGGCGTTTTTACCGCAATTTATTGACCCGAGTCACTCGGCGTTGGCGCAATCTCTTTTTATGGCCTCCCTTCACTTTATCATAGCGATGGTGTGGCAAACGTTTCTTGCGCTTGGGCTTCACTGGCGTATTGTTGGTGGGCTTTGGTATAAAACTCGCATTGAGTCAGCGCTGATCGCGTTGTTGAGTGCTTCTTTGGTTGTCATAAATGAGTTTATTGATTTCGACTTGGATTAAGTTCTTTTTCCTATTCGCGCCCTTTTTTGTGTTGTCTATGTTTCTTGCGTTAACGCGAGGAGAAACCGCATCATCACGTAAAAAGGTTGCGAATAAGGCCATCATTGCGTCAGCGGCGATTGCATTGGTATTGCTGTTTTTTGGTGGTAGTTTGTTTGCCGTGCTCGGTATTACCTTGGATTCGTTCCGTATCGGATCGGGGATTCTGCTGTTTATGTCGGCATTAAGCTTGGTACGCGACGGCACACGGAATCATGCGGTGGGGATGCCCAGCGAAGAGCGCGATGACGTTTCTGTCGTACCCTTAGCGGTACCTACCATTATTGGTCCAGCGACAATCGGTACCATACTGGTTTATGGTGCTGAGCTGCAAGGTTGGGATCTGATCATTGGGATTGTCGGTTTGCTACTGGCTTTGGGGAGTTTGGGTATTATTCTCTACTCCGGTTCTATTATTGAACGGATGTTGGGTCGTACAGGGCTTAATATTTTGTCTAAGATCACGGGTTTGATTTTGGCGGCCATGGCTGCGCAGATTTTTATGAGTGGCGTGATGGGTTTTTTACAGCCAGGGCTCGCATCTTAAGGCTTTAGCGCGGTAGCAAATTCGCGCTGAAACAATTTTGCTTCTACATTTTTTCATCAAATGTGACGTTTTTTCGCCTTGGCTTCTCCTTGGGATTCAATTGTTATACCATAACAAAATCGTACCCAACTTTGAGTGAGAGCCAATTATGGCGAAAAACGTCGCTTTCTTTTTACTGTCTTTTTTATTGCTTCATAGCCCTGCCTATGCGGCATTTGAAATGTCAGCGTATCAGGATTTTATCCGCTGGATCATGTCTCAACAGGCGGCCTTTCATCGTGAATTGGTGTCTTTAGTTCGCTCTATAAGCAAAGAGGGTAGCCCTGTTTTGTTGTGGGGTCTTATAGCCACGAGCTTTTTTTATGGGGTATTTCACGCGGCGGGCCCTGGTCACGGCAAAGCGGTGATTTCGGCGTATATGCTGGCGAGTAAAGCGCCCTTGCGTCGTGGTGTAAGTTTGTCGTTTGCGTGTGCGGGTGTGCAAGCGGTGATGGCGATCGTAGTCATTTTGGTTTTGAGTCAGGTGTTTTCGTTAGCCGGTCGAGCTATGCAAATCAGTCGCTTTTTTGAAATCGCCAGTTTTGCGGCCGTTGGTTTGATTGGGGTTTGGATTTTAGTGCGTTTGCTGCGAGGGCAATCTGGCTGCGGCCATGATCACTCTCATGACCATTCTCATGACCATGACCATGACCATGACCATTTTCATGAACATAACCACGATCACGCTTGTTGCGCGCATCATGAAGAAGAAGCGAAAACCGCGCGCCGCAGTATTTGGGCGATGGTGGCGGCGGTTGGTATTCGGCCTTGTACGGGGGCTATTTTAGTTTTGTTATTTTCTCTGAGTACCGGCATTTTCTGGTGGGGTGTTGTCGCCACGTTTGCGATGGCCTTGGGTACCGCGATTACGGTCGCTATTTTGGCGGGGGTTAGCGTGTTTATTCGTGATGCCAGTTTGTCGTTAAGCAATGAACATCGTGTCTGGAGACAGCGTATTTCCCGAGCGTTTGGTTTTTTTGCGGCGCTGGCGTTAATTATTATCAGTGTTTCCATGATCTGGAGTTACTTAAGTAACGCTGGGAGGGCATTTTAATGACACAACACCCATCACATCAGGATGAGTCCAATCAGGCCAGCCATGATCAGGATCACAGCCATGATCACAACCACAACCATTGTATTGACTCGGCCTTAGCGACAGCGGAAACCTTGTGTATTGAGCAAGGACAGCGTTTGACGAAAGTGCGTCGTCGAGCATTAGAGTTGATATGGGAAAGCCACCGTCCATTGGGGGCTTATCAGTTGTTGGCGAAATTAGCGGAAGAGGGGTTTAATTCTGCTCCTCCGACTGTCTATCGTGCCTTGGACTTTCTATTGGGAGCGGGGCTGATTCACAAGGTGGAGTCGATGAATGCGTATCTGGGTTGTGCGCACGCAGACAGGGCACACAAGGGGTATTTTCTGATCTGTGACGAATGCCACAATGTGATGGAGTTTGATTATCAAGATATTCATGCTGCTTTAATGGCGAAAGCCGCACAACAAGGCTTTGAGTTGCGAGCCGAGACGATTGAGTTGACGGGGGTGTGCGCGGACTGCAAAGCAAAAGCCGCCCACGCAGCAGGAACAAATACAGCAGGAACAAATGCAGCAGGAACTACCCCATGAGTAAACGCTTAGTGGTGTTTGATAAGATTGGCATTTCGTTTGATGGCCGAGTCTTATTGGACAATATTGATATGAGCATCAGCGAAGGGGAAATTGTCACCCTGATCGGCCCGAATGGCAGCGGGAAAAGCACCTTAATCCGCACCTTATTGGGTTTACAAACAGCGACGTCGGGCGAGGTTATCCGTCATAAAACCTTGCGTATTGGTTATATGCCGCAAAAACTGCATATTGATCCGACTCTACCGCTAACGGTTAAGCATTTTCTGGCGTTGGTTCGAGGGGTGGATAAGCGTCAGATTCTGCCAACATTAGAAAAGCTGGGCATTGGGCACCTGCTTGGCTCTCAAGTCCATGTGTTGTCCGGTGGCGAAACGCAACGGGTGTTATTGGCGCGTGCGTTATTGAATAGACCAAACTTATTGGTGTTGGACGAGCCGGTCCAAGGTGTGGATGTGAACGGGCAGGTAGAACTCTATAACCTGATAGAGAGTATTCGCAACGAGCTGCAGTGTGGCGTATTAATGGTGTCTCATGATCTGCATTTGGTGATGGCAAAAACAGACACTGTGGTGTGTATTAACCAGCATGTCTGTTGTTCTGGAAGCCCTCAACATGTAACAGGACATCCCGCGTATCAAGCCCTATTTGGTGTGCCTGGTGCCGATGAGTCGATTGCCATTTATGCTCATCAACATGACCATGTGCATGACGACGACGGCCGTATTGTATCCGACGACGGTGGCACTCATGCTCATAATCACACGCAATGTCATCATTAACACAGTATCACCATTAATCAGACGTCACCATTCATCACCACACGTTAGCGAACTTTGGAGAAAGTAATACCATGTTGGATTTGTTAGTTAGGGCCTTGATAGGGGGGCTGGGGGTGGCTGCTGTGGCGGGGCCTTTGGGTGCTTTTGTGGTATGGCGTCGCATGGCTTATTTTGGCGATACACTCGCCCATTCGGCCCTACTGGGTGTGGCACTGGGCTTTTTATTCGATATTAATTTAAACCTTGCCATCATTGTTTTGTGTGTTGGGTTGGCTTTGGTGCTGGTGATGTTACAGAAAAAACACATCATTGCCACCGACACACTGTTGGGTATTTTAGCGCATTCGGCGTTGTCGCTCGGTTTGGTGGCGGTGAGTTTTCTTGACAACATTCGCATTGATTTGATGGCGTATTTGTTTGGGGATCTGTTGGCCATTAGCCAAGCCGATGTGTATTGGATTTACGGTGGGGGTTTTGCCGTTATTGCTTTGTTGGTCACGTTTTGGAAACCACTGTTGGCCATGACGGTGAATGAAGAGCTAGCAAAAGTAGAAGGTTACCCGGTTGAAGCCATCCGATTGTTATTGATGTTGCTGGTGGCTCTGGTGATTGCCGTGGCGATGAAAATTGTGGGGGTTTTATTGATCACTTCCTTGATGATTATTCCGGCGGCCACCGCTCGAAAACTCTCGAATACACCCATTCAAATGGCTTCGTTTGCCAGTCTGATTGGCTGCTTTGCCGTCTGTGGCGGCCTATGGGCATCTTACCGCTGGGACACGCCAACGGGGCCAAGTATTGTCGTGTGTGCGGCTTTTTTGTTTCTGCTGGCCTACACCTTTCCCTTTAAGAAAGTGAAGCGATTTGGCTAAAGGCCCTTCATCGCTTCACGTTTACTGGGTGTTTTAGGGTTGAGTCTTGAGAAAACGATCTAATGCCAATGCACCTGCACCACGGTACATGAGCAAAAGCGCAATCGCTAACCATGTAGCGTGGGTTGGGTAGGCGTCAGGGTAGACGAAAAATTGAATCACTAATGTCATGCAGGCTAACCCCAAAGCAGCGAAACGAGTAAACAAACCCACTAGGATGAGCGTGGGTAAAATATGCTCCGCTAGGGTGGCTAAAGTCGCCGCCACCATAGGGGAAAGCAGCGGTAAATTGTATTCATATTCGAACAGAAATACCGTGGAGTCTTTTAAAATAGGCCACCCTAGCTGCATTTCTAAAGCGATAATATCCAAAGAAAATCCCTCTATTTTGGTTTGTCCTGCCTTCCAAAAAACGGCCGCAATGGCAAACCGCGCGATAAACAAAACCAAGGATTCTGGTAGTTTCTTAAAGAGATTTTCACTGGTGTGTAAAAAGTCAGACAACATAGTCTTTTCCTTAATGGGTGAGCCTTTAGGCGTTTGAGACATCGGTTAATAATTGCCAATCAATCAGTTTTGCTAGGCTGACGCCAAGGTCAAAATGATCATCGTCGGGTATTGCCTCGCCCAATGTTTTGCCTTGCAGAAGATGGCGAATAAAAATCGCTTCGGCTTGGCTAACAATATGGCAGTCGGCATATAGGTTAGATTTAGAGGCGAGTAAGTACTCGCTTTTTTCTACTTGAATGTTTGCTAGCGACATGGAGCCTGGGTTTTTGTGGGCGAGATAAATTGACCCGATAGCAAAGGGCGACGCCACAATGTGTGTGCTTGAGGCCAGACTCAGCAGTAAGCGCGCTGGGTCATCCGCGTTATGAAACGCGGCCGAGATTTGTTCCCCTTTTAGACTTGTATGTTCCTGCGTGTTAGTGAGCGCCAATAAAGTAAATTCCAGTGCGGCTAGGTCACTTAAAAAAGCCAGACCTTGAGCGGGCTCAAAATGACGAATAAAAGCGGCAAAGTCATCACCATAATCGCTTATGATGGCGCTTTTAGGAGGATATTGCTGAACGTAGACTCTTGCCATAGCACGGAAAAAATCTTCGCCCACAATGGTTTGTGTCACAGGAAAAATATCGGCCAGTGCGTCTATCAGGGAAACAAAAATATTATTACGGTACACGTTAAAACGCGCGGCTTTTTCGTCTTCCGAGTGGCCTTTTATATTTTCATAGAAGGCGTTGCTTTGATGGAACAAGGCCGCTTTAAAGGACGTATTCATCACGCTTTTCCCTTCGTGCTATGGCTCTTAATGTGTCAGCGTATTGCGCTTCGGCCAGTAATTCAGTGAGAGCAGGCAAATTGCCATCCCGCTCAATGAGCGTCGGTCGGTCTCCTATTGTTGTTAAGGCGTGCTGATATAAGTCCCAAACGTTATGGCAAATAGGCTGGTCATGACTGTCTATTTTTAAGGGCACTATGGGGTTATTATCTAATGTGTGTCCAGCAAGATGGAATTGCCCAACCGTTTCTGCTGAACAGGCATTAATGTATTCGTAGGGGTTGCCGCCATGATTAAAGCAAGACACTTCGATGTTATTGATGTCTAGCAAGAGTCCACAGCCGGTTCGCTTAATCATCTCGCGAATGAAATCCGTCTCGCTACGATCACTGCGGTGAAACTCAAAATAGGTAGACGGGTTTTCAATTAAGACTTGGCGCTTTAGCGTCGATTGCAGTTGGTCTATGTGTTCGCAAACGCGATCAAGCGTGACTTGATCATAGGCCACGGGCAACAAATCATTCATAAAGGCGTTATCGTGCGTCGACCAAGCAAGGTGTTCAGAGAAAATGGCAGGCTGAACATCGTGTACCAGTTGAGCCACGCGCTTTAAATGTGCAGCGTCTAATGGTGTTTCACCACCGATAGACAAACCAACACCGTGTATCGTAACAGCGTAATGCGCTCGAATGTTCTGTAAATAATGTCGGGCGGGGCCGCCTTGGCTTAGATAATTTTCCGCATGGATCTCGAAAAACCCCAGTTCTGGGCGATTGTTCAAAATCTCATTGTAATAAGAGGGCTTTAGGCTGACGCCTGTTTTTTGTGTCAAGCTGGAAGGCGCTGACGCGCCTTGGCTTGATGTAGACGAAGATAACATGGTTATCTGTCTTAGAAGGCTTTTAATTGGCCGTGGCCAGTCGAGGAGGTTTTCGACTCCATGTCCATACAAGTGCCCGCTGGCACAAGTTTCCACGCATTAGACTGGTAGTCGGTTTTTGAAGAGCCAGCACAGGATGTTCCAGGGCCAGCCGCACAGTCATTTTGGCCTGCTAACGCAACACCGTAGCATTTTTCCTTGCTAGCGGCTTCGGCAGGTGCAGCAACCGCCACAGTAGACAAAACGAGAGCGGTACCAAGTGCAAGACGTCGTCCAGGGCCACGACCACGCGCTTGGCATC
>CAZBUC010000073.1:0-9475 GCA_964494965.1 uncultured Maribrevibacterium sp. | reverse complement strand
CATGATGCCACTAAACGTCATGCTCCTATGATGTCAACGGCCGACATGGCTTTGAAAATGGATCCCGCTTATGCCGAAATTTCTAAGCGCTTCCATGAAAACCCAGATCAGCTTGCTGATGCTTTTGCTCGTGCTTGGTACAAGCTAACGCATCGTGATATGGGGCCAGTGTCTCGTTATTTAGGGCCATTGGTACCTCAAGAAGAGTTGATTTGGCAAGACCCGATTCCTGCTGTGACGCATGCTTTGGTTAACGACCAAGACGTGGCCGCATTGAAGGCCAAAATATTGGCTTCTGGTTTAAGTGTGTCTCAGCTGGTTTCAACCGCGTGGGCGTCGGCTTCGACATATCGTGGTTCTGACAAGCGTGGTGGAGCAAATGGCGCTCGTATCCGTTTAGCGCCACAGAAAGACTGGTCAGTAAACCAGCCAGCACAATTGGCCTCTGTTTTGGCGACCTTAGAAGCTATTCAAGCGGATTTCAATCAGGCTCAAGCGGATGGAAAACAAATTTCTTTAGCGGATTTAATCGTTTTGGCGGGTTCTGCTGGTGTTGAGAAAGCGGCTAAGGCAGCGGGTTTTGATATCACAGTGCCTTTCACACCAGGTCGTGGCGACGCAACTCAAGAACAAACGGATGTCGAGTCCTTTGAAGTGCTTGAACCCATCGCCGATGGTTTCCGTAACTACCAAAAAGGCCGATACACGGTTACCACAGAAGAGATGCTTTTAGACAAGGCGCAGCTACTGACCTTGTCAGCGCCAGAAATGACGGTGTTACTGGGCGGTTTACGTGTTTTGAATACCAATGTGGGTCAATCTCAACATGGCGTATTCACTAAACAGCCTGAAGTGTTAAGCAATGACTTCTTTGTTAACTTGTTGGATATGAATACCCAATGGGTGGATGCATCGAAAGAGGGCGCCAAAGAAGAAGAGTTTGATGGCCGCGATCGTAAAACCGGTGCCATCAAGTGGACGGCGACCCGTGCAGACCTGATCTTTGGTTCAAACTCTCAGCTTCGTGCCATTGCAGAAGTGTACGCTTGTTCAGACTCACAAGAACGCTTCGTAAACGAGTTTGTTACTGTGTGGACAAAAGTCATGGAATTGGATCGTTTTGATCTTGTTTGATCCAAACTAATTTCAAAAACATAACTTTCTAAACATGTTACTCAGTGCTAACAACCCCGCATCCGAAAGGATAGCGGGGTTTTTTTGCTGTCTATTTTCTCTGACACTTTGGTCAAGGGTTCTGGCACTTTATAACTTACTGTTATAAGATCGCCAAAATTTTGATGTCTAAATAGATGATAAATATTTTGTCATGTTTTTTGATTAAAATGGTCTACTCTAGATTAAATCTGTTTAAAGAAAATGATTAAGGTTAAAAATAATGAAAGTATCCCATAAAGTCGTGCTATGCGCGTCGATTGTTGTGGCTTTGGCCTTCAGCGCTTACTCTTGGTTGCAGTACAGTAATGTAAAAGAGGCATTGTACGAAAACACAGTTACCAGTACGCAAGAAAGCAGTAAAGCACTGGCTTTGCAGGTGAACAATTGGTTAAAAGGTAAAATGGATTTGATTGAATCCATCTCCCAAACCGTGGATGCTGATTATAGTCCTGCGATGGTGCAAAAAGCCTTTGACCTGCCCATCTACGAAAAAGAATTTCTGTTGCTTTTTGGTGGTTTGGATAGTGATGGGACTCGATTTACCAATGACCCCAATTGGAATCCACCAGGTTGGGATGCACGTAAACGCCCTTGGTATCCTCTTGGTCAACAGCACAAACAAGCCGTTTTAACCGAACCTTATGTTTCAACAGAAGGTGATATTCTTATTTCGGTTATTGCCGATTTATCGGATAAAGGCCAATTCAAAGGTGCCTTTGGTGGTGACTTGAGCCTTAACGTCGTGTCTGATGCCGTCAATGCACTGACCTTTAATGACACGGGCTACGCGTTTTTATTGAATAAAACCGGTAGAATAATTAGTCATCCTGACGCAGATTTAAACGGTAAACCCGTATCAGACTTCTTGCAAAATGACTTTTCAACGTCCAGCACAGGGTTAGTTGAAAACCAACTTAAAGATGGCACTTCCGTCCTTGTCTCTTTTAGTCCTCTTACTGGGCTTTATGGTGCAGATTGGTACGTGGGCGTAGTCCTTGATGAAGATAAACTTTTTGCCAGTGTGCGAGAGTTTGGATGGATTGCCGCAATCAGTACCTTGATCGCCTCCATGTTAGTGTCTTTAGTCCTATATTTGGTTATCACTCGATTATTGGAACCACTGCGTGCGCTGTATGATTCACTGAAAGAAATTAACGGTGGTGAAGGCGATTTAACTAAGCGTCTAGCCATTGTTAGCAATGATGAGTTTGGCGCTGTATCGCAAGAGTTCAATAAGTTTGTCGATTACCTACAGCATCTTATTAAAGAAGTGAAAGGCCGCTCGTTGCGTGTTCGTGAAAATACCGATAAGACTTCTTTGTCATCGGCGCGTTCTTCCGCAGAGCTTTATACTCAAGTAAGTGAACTTGAACAGCTTGCAACAGCGATGCATGAAATGTCTGCTACTGCTCATGATGTTGCTGACAACGCACAAACCGCCGCTAGCCGTGCAAATCAAGCGGATATTTCGGCTAAAGACGGAGAGGCTATTGTTGAGAAAACCACCGCGTCTATTGCTCAGTTAACGGAGAAAATGGGTGGCGTGGTTAGCACCATCAATGAACTGGTCACTTACAGTAACAATATCGAGTCAATATTGACGGTTATTACGGATATTGCGGATCAAACCAACCTGCTTGCATTGAACGCTGCTATTGAGGCAGCCCGTGCGGGTGAGCAAGGTCGAGGCTTTGCGGTTGTTGCTGATGAGGTCCGTACTTTGGCGTCAAAAACACAAGAATCGACTGATCAGATACGCAAAACCATTCAACAGCTTCAAACCGGTGTGAGAGGGGCGGAAAAACTGATTTTAGAAAGCCGAGAAAGCGCTAACGAAACACAACAGATCGCTAACAAGGCGAAAGAGTCTTTAAGTGCGATCCGACTGAGCATTAATGAAATCAATGACATGACGGTTCAAATTGCGGCCGCTGCAGAAGAGCAAAGTGCCACTTCTAACGAAATTAACCGTAATACAACCAATATTCGTGATATTAGCCAGTCTGTTTCCAACTCGGCGAAAGAGCAATCTGCACTATGTGAGACCATGGTTGAAATCACCACAGAGCAAGGCAAAGCGTTAGATAAGTTTAAGGTGTAAGCGTTAGGTTTCGAATGAAATCGACGGTCTAAAACTGAGAAACGTCGAGAATATATAAGCAGGCAAGATCTTAATGATCTTGCCTGCTTTTTTTGAATTAATGCTTCCAGTCAATTTGTTTTGTATCGCCCATACCGCCTTCGCTGTTCAGTCGATAGGCCAGAGCGACCAATAACGTCTGCGCCAGTGTCATTGAGGAAGTCAGAGAACGAAACCCCATTACCTCCGCTTCTTTCACATCAAAATAGACTTCAGCAAGAGCCGCTAACGGACTTATTTTACTGTCAGTGATGGCAATCACCTTAGCGCCAGCTTTCAATGCGTACTCACTGACATTCACCGTTTCTTTCGCGTAGGGACTGAATGTTGTGGCAATAATGACATCGTTTTTTCGTATATTACTGGCTTGTTCAACCAACATACCGCCACCGCCATCAATCAGGTGTGTGGTCTTATTTAAATGCCGTAGGCTGTAAGCAAAGTAACTTGAAATAGGGTAGGCACGGCGCAGTCCAATGAGATAAATATTTTGCGCGTTCTCAAGCAAGTCAACGGCTTTATTAAGCATTTCTAGAGAGAAATGATGAGCCATATTGTTCATTGAAGAGGCGTTTCCACTGCTGAATTCCTCTAAAATATAAGACGCATCAATGCGATTACTGGACGAATTTTTGCTGAGTTTAACGCGCTCACTGTAGTTAGAAGTTTGTTCAACGAGGGCGTTGCGAAACACGTTTTGCATTTCGCTAAAACCGTTGTATTCGAAAGCGGCCGCAAATCGGACTAATGTGGAGGGCGGGACGTCGCATTGTTCGGCAAGACTGGCAACCGTCTCAAGGGCAACAGTATTGGGGTGTTCTAACAAAAACCGCGCTACTTGCTGTAATCGCTTACTTAAACTGTCGTAGTTGCGACTGATGGCTTGCTGTAATTGTTCAAGAGTAGAAGGTGCGCCCAAAAATTGACTCCTTAAGCGAAAGAATAAAGTGTGATTAACTTGCCGCATTATAGCGTTTTATCGATGAAAAAACCGTTACTTCCGCACCAATATCAGTATTAACTAATGATGTTCAGCGACTGACGAATAGGATAAAAAAATACAAGGCTGAAGAGTGGAGTGCTCCCCCATAAAAATTTCTTTCAAAGAGGGGGAGCGGCTCGTCTTGGGTTGAGCTAAATCAAATTAACGGAATTCACCTGCGTATTGTTCAACAAGCTCGATATTGTCTTTTGTGATAAACCCAGGCCCAGAGTTGACGTTGTTGCTAGGAATCAATCCATAACGTGAATACAGGGTTAGGAAGCTAACAGGCAGATACCCTTGCAGATAGGGCTGCTGGTCGATGGCAAAATCGATCGTGCCTTCTTTAATCGCAGCGGATATTTCGCTACTCAAATCAAAGGTGCCAAAATAGATATCATTCAGGTTTCTATTTTTTGATAAAGCACGCAGCGTTGGGTGTGCTGAGGTTGGCCCTAGCGCTAAGATAGCATCTGTATTTGGGTTTCTTCTAAGATAGGCTGACACTTTTGTTTCTACATCGGTTGGGTCAGCACCGGCATCTATCATTTGGCTACCCAACTCAATGCCGAGTCCTTTTGCAAAGCCCATACAACGCTCAACAGACGCTGGGTTTGTTATGTAATGGTTGACACAAAGAAAGGACTTAACGCCTTCTTTTTTGGCGCGCTCACCAGCACCAAGACCCGCTGCAAATTCAGGCTGACCAATGTGCATCAGGGCGCCCAGTGCTTTGGACTGCATCTCTGTGCCTGAATTCATGGTAATAAAGGGAATGCCTCTCAACCTGGCTTTTTCTAACGGTCCTTCTAACGTATCGAAGTCTGCGATAGACAGTATGATGCCGTTTGGATTCGTGGCAACCGCTTGCTCAACGATTCGAGCCATGTCAGCCAAATCCCCCGTTGGAGGATTGCGATAATCCACGGTGACCTTCATGTCTTCACTTGCATGTTTTACCGCGTTTTTTATGACGTTCCACCAAGAGTCAGAGTCTGGTGCATGGGAAATAAACACGAAACGTTCATTTTCTGCATGAGCCGTTGTTGCAATCGACATAGCGCCGAGAGTGGCTGCGCCCGCCAGCGCGATGCCCGCCACAAGTACCGCCGTGCTTTTTTGTAAAAACTTTTTCATTCAAACTATCTCCGCTACCGTTCGTTATTGTTGTTATTACTTACTTTGGATTGAGTAGTTACCCCTTCTGATCTATTTATGAACAGAATTGACTTGATACTAGAATGAATGTTTCATAATTGCAAATTTTTGAAATATTTAATTTTAACGACTAATTTCTATGTAAGTATTTGTTTTTAAAGTGAAAATTAATTTTATTGGATTTAATTGAGTTTGTTTAAGAGAAAAATAAAAAAATATTCGTTTTATCTGTTGAAAAAAATGAAACATTTATTCTATTATGATTTCATTGTTGAAACGATGTGTTGAGAAAAATCAGCTGCATAAAATAAATATAATAATTCAGAAGGTGAGGTGTTATGACAAATCCAACCCAATCAATCCAAGGTTCGCGTTCAATGGGTGAGGTACCGAAGGCGGATGGTATAACGAAAGCAGACAGTGCTAGAAAACCAGACAGTACGGATAACCTTGCGCCTGCTGCCGATGAACGGGTTCGAAAGGTCTCCGCTTGGAAAAGAATGTTGCACCGCCCCGAGCTTGGGGCATTGTCTGGTGCTGTATTGGTGTTTGTCTTTTTCTTTTTGACCGCAGGCGATTCCGGCATGTTTGCGTCCGATGGCATCATGAACTGGACAACGGTCTCTGCCCAGTTGGGACTCATTGCGATCAGTGCCTGTTTGTTGATGATTGCGGGTGAATTTGATTTATCCATCGGTTCTATGATTGGTTTTGCTGGCATGATGATGACTATCCCCGCTGTGTATTGGGGGTGGCCGGTATGGCTAGCTATTTTGTTTGCTTTCACGGGTGCCATGTTCATTGGCTACTTGATTGGCTATATCGTTGTTAAAACCGGCTTACCTTCTTTTATTGTGAGTCTTGCATTTTTGTTTATTTTGCGAGGACTCACCATTGCCCTGTCCATTTTGTTTACCAATCGAACCATAGTGAGCGGTGTGAACAACTATTCTGAAGGGGATTGGCTTGCGGCTGCCTTTGGTGGAACAGTAGGGAAAGGTCTATTTGTCTGGTTGGCTGATATGGGCATTATTAGCAGTTACAACGACGGTACACCTGTTGTTACGGGCGTACCTATGGTGATTGTGTGGTGTTTTTTACTCGCCGTCATTTCTAGCTGGGTTCTTTTGCGCACAAAATACGGTAACTGGATTTTTGCAACAGGAGGCGACAGCAAAGCGGCTCGCAACGTCGGTGTTCCTGTCGATAAAGTAAAAATCTCTTTGTTCATGTTTACGGCGTTCACGGCCACTGTGTATGCCGCCTGCCAGGTATTTGAATTTGGATCTGCCTCCGCTGATCGCGGTGTTCTAAAAGAGTTCGAAGCCATTATTGCGGTTGTTATTGGCGGTGCTTTGCTAACTGGCGGGTACGGTTCTGTGATCGGTGCTTGTCTTGGCGCTTTGATTTTTGGTGTCGTACAAATGGGCATATTTTTTACCGGTATTGATTCAGATTGGTTCCGCGTCTTTTTGGGCTCCATGTTGTTAATCGCGGTTTTGTTCAACAACTACATTCGTAAAAAAGTAACCGAAGCAAAGCATTAGCGCTGTGCTTCCTACCAGACTTACTTTTTAACCATAGAATTTGGAGAATAAAATGAGCGAATTTGTGATCGAATTGAAAAATGTGAGCCGCTATTTTGGTTCTGTGATCGCCCTTAAAGACATCAATATGAAGGTCAAATTAGGAGAGGTGCATTGTCTGTTGGGCGACAACGGTGCTGGGAAATCCACCTTGATTAAAACCCTAGCGGGTGTGCACGCCCCAAGTGAGGGGGAATATTATCTGGACGGAAAGCCAGTAGTGTTTAAATCGCCCGTTCAAGCACTGGATGCCGGCATTGCGACTGTATACCAAGATCTGGCTTTGGTGCCGTTAATGAGCGTGACACGAAACTTTTTTATGGGCCGAGAAATAACCAAAGGCCGAGGTATTTTTCAACGCTTTGATATCGAAAAAGCCAATCAAATTGCCCAAGCGGGTATGGCTGAAATGGGCATTCATGTGCGTGACCCTTCTCAAGCCATTGGCACCATGTCAGGCGGTGAAAAACAATGTTTGGCGATTGCTCGAGCGATTCATTTTGGTGCCAAGGTATTGATCCTAGATGAGCCAACCGCGGCTCTTGGTGTGAAGCAATCGGCCAATGTACTCAAAGTCGTGGCGAAAGCCAAGGCAAGAGGTTTGGCAGTGATTCTGATTACCCATAACGTTCATCACGCCTATCCGATCGCTGATCGCTTTACTTTGTTAAACCGTGGTCAAAGCCTAGGTTCTTTTATGAAATCCGAAGTCAGCCGCGAAGATGTGTTGGAAATGATGGCGGGCGGTCAGGAGCTAGATGAACTTACGGCTGAGTTAGAAGAGTTTAGCCGCTTGGATGCCACCGCATAAGGAGCGCTACTATGACAGTAAAACAAATGCGTGTTGGTCTGGTGGGTTCTGGGTATATGGGTAAAGCCCATGCGATTGCCTATCGAAATGCCATGGCGGCGTTTGCCATTCCACAAGGTCAATTGCACTGTGAAATGTTAGCGGATGCGACACCTGAATTAGCGAAAACGAAAGCCTTGGAGTTAGGTTTTAACCGCTCAACAGGAGATTGGAAGACGTTAATTAGTGATCCTGATATTGATGTTGTCGATATCTGTGCCCCGAATTTTTTGCATAAAGAAATCGCCTTGGCAGCCATTGCCGCAGGTAAACATGTTTACAGTGAAAAACCGTTGGCACTCAATGCCGCTGACGCCAAAGAAATGACTGAGGCGGCAGAAAAGGCTGGAGTGAAAACCTTAGTCGGTTTCAATTACATTAAAAATCCAACGGTGCAATTTGCCAAACAATTGATCGCTCGTGGCGATATTGGCGAGGTGGTGCATTTTCGAGGTGTGTTTAATGAAGACTACCTTGCCGACGCAAATTTGCCCTTTAGTTGGCGTTTGCAAAAGCAGTTTGCAGGCACTGGAGCGTTGAATGATTTGGCCTCACACCTAGTGCAATTGGCCATTCATCTCGTTGCTCCTATCACGTCATTGTGTGCCGATTTAAAAATCGTGCATCAACAACGTCCATTGTCTCCAATGTCCGACGATTCGACATCGGGTGTTGGTAAGGTCGAAAACGACGACCAAGCTCACATGATGGTGCGTTTTGCCAATGGTGCTCAAGGCACTTTGGAAGTATCACGTATCGCCTGGGGGCGGAAAAATGGCCTGTCGTTTGAAGTGACGGGCACCAAAGGGAGTCTTGTTTTTGATCAAGAAACTTTGTCCGAGTTGTCTTTGTACATAGCCGAAGGGCACCCACAAACGCAAGGTTTCAAGCGTATTTTGGTCGGTCCTGAACACCCTGATTATCAAGCGTTTTGCGTGTCAGCGGGTCATGGCTTGGGCTTTAACGATATGAAAGCCGTTGAAATTCGAGACTTGTTTCAAGGTGTTGTTAACGATGCGCCTTTATGGCCAGATTTTCGTGCCGCGACTCAAGTCAATATTCTCCTCGACAGTGTGGTGGAATCCGTTGATAAAAGAGCGTGGGTCGAGGTCGAGCAATACGATGGGGATCAAAAATGAAGAATAAAAAATTGGATGTTATTTGCTTGGGGCGCGCAGCGGTTGACCTATATTCAGAACAAATTGGCGCCCCGCTAGAAGATGTGAACAGTTTCAAAAAATACCTTGGAGGCTCATCGGCGAATATCGCCTTTGGTGCCGCGCGCATGGGATTGAAGTCAGCCATGCTAACCCGCGTTGGGGATGAACACATGGGGCGTTTTGTGCGTCAAGAGCTCGCGCGAGCGGGCGTGGATGTGTCTCATGTGGTGACGGATAAAGAGCGTTTAACCGGCTTGGTGTTGCTTGGTATCAAAGACAAAGACACCTTTCCCTTGATCTTTTATCGTGAAAACTGCGCGGACATGGCGATCAGTGAAAGCGATTTTGATGAGGCCTACATTGCTTCGGCAAAGGCGTTATTGATTACGGGCACGCATTTTTCTACCAAAGGCACAGATCAAG
>CAZBUC010000072.1:0-9487 GCA_964494965.1 uncultured Maribrevibacterium sp. | reverse complement strand
TTTTTAAACTTCCATGAGTGTGCTTTTTTGGGTGCTAGCGTAGGTTTTTGAGTAGCTCTTGGGTGTCTTCGTCACTCCAATTTTCTTTCTCAAGCAGTGCTTTTAAAGAGGGGTTCTGCTGAGTGAATTGTAGGTTTTTTTTGAATTTCGCATAATGAAGGTCTTTTATCAGTCGTTCATCGTACTCAGACCGATAAAGAGGTTTTGTTTCGGACGTATTTCTTGGTTTTTCGTTTAACGAGTCTATTTTTTTATACGTTTTCAGAAACTGATTTTTGTTCATGTTGATTTGTCCCGCAAAGGCTCGATGTCTAAAATCTCAAGGTGATCAATTCTTGCGCACCACTTAATGTTTAAGTTCCAAAGTGTTATTCCATGCACTTTATCGGTTTGATGACTGAGGTAAGAAGGGCGAGGATCCTGCTCGACAACTTGTTTAATTAAAGTGCCTATCTCATGATTGTGCAAGTTTTCATAGTGTTGGCATTTTGATAGGGCGAGTTCAGAGAAGCGAACTTGTTTTGTTTGAGCCGCTTCTGGGGCAAAGCCTCCAGTGGCATTTTCAACGCAATCTGAATACGGAAGATAGGGTTTGATATCCAGTACGGGCGTGCCATCTAACAAATCGGCACCATGCAAATCAATAAAGACTTTTTTGTTTTCCTCGTAAATTCGTCCTATTTTGACGACAGATAAGCCAATTGGGTTCGGTCTGTGTGTGCTTCTAGTGGCAAAAACCCCCATTTTCACTTTTCCTCCTAAACGCGGCGGTCGTACTTTGGCTTTCCAGCTTTCACTAAGGCAGGCATGAAAAATAAATTGGATCCAAATATGTGAAAAGCCCTCTAACCCATCTAATGTATCTAGCCTATTGTAGGGTGGAGTCAGTTCTAGTCGGGCGACCGCTTCTGTTACGAGTCCAGGTTGCCTCGGAATCCCAAATTTTTCTGTGTAGCATGAATGAACAATGCCTATAGTTTGCAATGTAAAAGTAGAGTCAGATGACACAATAAAACCTTATAAAACGGCACAAAAAGAAAATAAATAATATGTTAGTATACTCTTTTACGTCGTTGCATAGCAGGCATGTATAATGCCTAGCGAAGCTATTTCACTTTCAAGTAGAGATTAAACATGTCTTTAGAATCTTATATGAATCAAATCGGTCAGCAAGCTCGCGCTGCTTCGCGCATACTTGCTAAGGCATCCACAAAGCAAAAGAATATGGCATTGTTTGCAATGGCAGACGCTTTGGAGAACGCTCGACCTCGATTGATAGAAGAAAATGCTAAAGATATGGAGAATGGTCGTATCAAGGGCTTGGATGCTGCGCTTCTGGATAGGTTGCTGTTAGATGATAAGCGTATTGATGGCATGATTGAAGGCTTGAAGCAGGTGGCCACATTGCCAGATCCAATTGGTGAGATCTCTAATATGGTATTCCTGCCATCTGGCATTCAGCGTGGACAAATGCGTGTCCCTCTTGGTGTTGTTGGAATTATTTATGAGTCTCGTCCAAACGTGACCATAGATGCGGCGAGTCTGTGTCTAAAGTCTGGTAACGCGACTATTTTGCGTGGTGGCTCAGAGGCGTTTTATTCTAATCAGATGATTGCTGAGGCTATTTCAGCGGGGCTTAAAGCGGTCAATTTACCCGAAGAGGCCGTTCAGGTGTTAAACACGACAGACCGTGAAGCGGTTGGTAAGTTGATCACCATGCCTGAGTACGTAGATGTGATCGTTCCTCGTGGTGGTAGGGGCTTGATTCAGCGCATTAGTGAGGATGCTCGAGTTCCTGTGATTAAGCACCTTGACGGTAACTGCCATGTTTACATTGATGATGAAGCGGATTTAGTTAAGGCCTTCAATATTGCTTTGAATGCAAAAACACGCCGTTACGGTGTGTGTAATGCTATGGAGTCCTTACTGGTTCACAAAGCAATTGCCCATGATATTCTTCCTAAGTTGATTTCTGCATTTTTGGATAAGGGTGTTGAGTTAGTGGGTTGTAAGGCAACTCAGGCTATGTCGACCTCAATCGGTCCTGCTAGTGAAGAGGATTGGTACACCGAATATCATGCTCCTAAGTTATCTGTCAAAATTGTTTCAGATATGGATGAGGCGATCGCTCATATTAACAAGTACGGATCTCATCATACGGACGCGATCGTTTCACAGAATTATTCAAAAACACGTGCTTTTATGACAGAAGTGGACTCATCGTCGGTTATGGTGAATGCGTCAACATCGTTTGCGGATGGTTTCGAGTATGGATTTGGGGCGGAAATTGGTATTTCTACCGATAAAATTCATGCCCGTGGTCCTGTTGGTTTATTAGGTTTGACAAGTCAGAAGTACATTGTACTTGGAGACGGTCATACTCGTGATAACTAATACGAACGACGGTGCTAAGGTGTCAGGAACGGCCATCATGGGAGGGACGTTTGATCCTGTTCATAATGGCCATTTAAGAACGGCAGTCGAGATATTGGATCGTTTTCATTACTCGTCTCTTAAGCTGGTGCCTTGTTTTCAACCAGTTCACAAAGGTCGACCTAGTGTGACGCCTGAGCAGCGTCTTGAAATGACGCGTTTGGCGATCTCTAGCGATATTAGATTGGGTGTTGATACTCGGGAAATACAACGCGAAGGGCCAAGCTACAGTATTGATACCTTACGAGATATTCGTGCTGAGATTGGTGCCAGTGAGCCACTCATTATGGTACTTGGAATGGACAGTTTTTTGTCTTTACCTACTTGGCATGATTGGCAGGCATTAATTCAGTATGCACATTTATTGGTTGTGTCTCGCCCTGGTTGGGAGCCGGACCTGATCTCTGAATTAAGTGCTTTTTGCGAAAACTATCGTGCCGGATCGCCGCATGAGTTACAATGCGCGCCCTCAGGGCGGGTCTGGTTTGAGACTCTCACCCCTTTGGGGATATCCTCTAGCATGATTAGAGAACTGGCTCGTAAAAACGAAGCCATTGCTTATCTGCTACCAGAGCCGGTCCAACACTACATAGAACAACATCAATTATATCGATAGGGTAACGTAATTATATGAGTCAGCTTAACCTCACAGCAGATCAAATTTTGGCTTTTGCTGTTGAAGCATTGGAAGATGTGAAAGGCGATAAAATAACCGTACTGAATGTCACGAACCACACTGACATGATGGATTACATGGTAATTTGTACAGGAACTTCCAAGCGCCATGTCAATGCGCTCGGACAAAATGTCTTTGAGCATTTAAAAACGCAAGGTCTTCAGCCGCTTGGTTCTGAAGGCCGTGGTATGGGCAGTGACTGGGTGCTGGTGGATTTGCATGATGTTGTTGTTCATGTGATGACAGATGAAGCTCGCGCTTTTTATGATCTCGAAAAATTGTGGGATATTAAGCCAGAAACGATCTAAGGACATTTTGATGCGTATTCGTTTAATTGCGGTTGGTCATAAAATGCCTAAGTGGGTGGTCGAAGGTTACGATGAGTATGCGAAACGTTTGCCTAAAGACTTTGCATTGGAACTTCTTGAAATTCCAATGTCGCCTCGTGGGAAAAATACCGACATTGCAAAAGCGATACGAAAAGAAGGCGACTTAATGCTTGAAGCAATTCCTTCTTCTGACAAGGTCATCGCTATGGAAGTGCTGGGTAAGGAATGGTCCACCGATCAACTGGCGGACCAAACGGAGCAATGGCGCATGGGTGGTTACAATGTTAGCTTGCTAGTGGGTGGGCCTGATGGGCTTGACCCTAGGTGCACAGCTCGCGCTGATCAAGTTTGGTCTTTGTCTCGTCTTACACTGCCTCATCCCATGGTGAGAATATTATTGGCTGAGCAAATCTACCGAGCTTGGACTTTAATGAATAATCACCCATACCATCGATAAGGTGAAGTAGGTGAGTCGTCGGCATCAGAACTTTCGCAATTACCGCCAAGAGCAACGTCTAACGCAAAATCGCGTTATTGCGTCTGCTGTTTTTGTGTTGATTATGATGGCCGTGCTTTTAGCGCGATTGTTTTATTTACAAGTTGTTCAGCATGAAGTTTATCAAACCAAGGCCGATGATAATCGAGTTATGCTGATCACAGAGCCCCCTCCAAGAGGGCTTATATATGACCGCAATGGTTTAGTCTTAGCCGATAATAGGCCCATTCACAGTTTAACCGTGATCCCCGAGCGGGTTGAAGACATCAAGACTCTAAGAGAAACCTTATCCGCTACCATTGATATTACTGATAGCGAATGGGATGACTTTAACAACCGATTAGCCGAATATCGTCGTCCTTATCAGTCTATTACTCTTAAGTCTCAACTGACTGATGAAGAGTGGGCTAAAATCTCTGTAGATCTTTATCGATTACATGGTGTGCAAGTTGAGGCGCAACTGACACGGTATTATCCTTTTGGTGAGGCGTTTGCTCATGCTGTTGGTTACGTAGGCCGCATTACTGCAAACGATTTACAAAAAGTGGATAGGTTGGCTTATCAGGGCGCCTTGTTTATCGGTAAAACAGGTGTAGAAGATTTTTATGAAGATACCCTTTTTGGCCAGCCTGGTATCAGCAAAGTAGAAGTCAACGCTCGCGGTCGTATTATGTCTGAGTTAGAGCGGCAGAATCCAACGCCAGGTAAAGATCTGCACTTACATCTAGATGCCAGGTTACAGCAATACGCCCACGATCTTTTGGGGGACTATAAAGGGGCAGTAGTTGCTATTGACCCGAAAACAGGCGGTGTGCTGGCGCTCGTCTCTAAGCCAAGTTTTGACCCTAATATGTTTGTACAAGGTATTTCTTATGGCAACTATTCTGTACTGCGTGAATCAAATTCGCTTCCATTGTTTAATAGAGCAGTAAGAGGCGGTTATCCTCCTGCGTCAACTATAAAACCATTCATGGCGTTAGCTGGCCTCGAGTACGGATTTTCATCATGGACTGAGCGTTATTATGCTAGCGGTTTTTATCAAATTAATCCTGGCGGTCGGCGCTATCGTGACTGGAAGCGAACGGGACATGGATGGGTTGATTTGGAGCGTTCTGTTATCGAGTCTGTTGATACCTATTATTATCAGTTAGCTCATAAGATGGGTATCACTCCGATACATAACTTTTTATCTCGCTTTGGTTTTGGTGAATCAACATTGCTTGACTTGTATGGTACTAGCAGTGGTTTGTTGCCATCCAGTGAGTGGAAAAGAGCGAAATATAACGAATCTTGGTATCCAGGTGACTCAGTTAATATTGGTATAGGTCAAGGATTTATGGTCGCAACGCCGGTACAGATGGCGTCGGCGACAGCAGTGTTGGCCAATCGAGGTGAATATCATTACCCCAGAATGGTGAATAAGGTGGGTGAAGCGCCTATTGAGTTCGATGGTAAGTTAGGTCAGTTACGTAAAATTACCCTGAAAAGCCAAGGTGACTGGGAAAAGATGGTGGTTGCTATGCGCAAAGTCATCACAGATGACAAGGGGACGGCTCGTCGTTTAATAGGTGCAAAGTATAATATCGCTGGAAAGACAGGGACAGGACAGGTTTTTAGTCTGAGAGATGACGAGGAGTATGACGCTGAAGCGCTTGAAAAACGCTTACATGACCATGCTTTGTTTATGGGCTTTGCTCCTGCTGAAGCTCCTAAAATTGCGGTTTTTTCGATTTTTGAAAACGGTGGTAGCAGTGGTAAACCTGCTGATTTAGCCAAATTCCTCTTTGACGCTTACTTGTATGACGACTTTCCTGCGCGTTACGATCACTTAAAAGGAAGTAGTCATGAAGGATAGTCTTTATAAAAGAGTAATCGCGTTTACGAATGCCCGTTTGTGGCAGCTTGTGCACGTAGACGTATTACTTATTTGTGCTTTGGTTATTTTAGTCGCGGGTGGGCTTTTTATACTGTACTCCGCATCGGGTCAGAATATTTATATGGTAGAGCGCCAAGTATTTCGACTGACTCTTGGCCTAGGAGTTTGTTTAGCTCTAGCGCAGTTACCGCCGAAATATTTGAGACGTGCTTCACCGCTTTTGTTCGTGTTTTTAGGGTTGTTATTGATTGGTGTTTTGTTGTTCGGAGTGGGAGCAAAAGGCGCTCAGAGATGGTTGGCTTTGCCTGGGGGCTTGCGTTTTCAGCCTTCTGAGTTCATGAAGGTAATCATGCCGATGATGATTGCTTGGTACTTTTCTGACCGACAGTTGCCTCCGAGTTTCAAGCAGATCATGGTTGTTATTGCCTTAATTTTTATTCCTGTGTTGATGATTGCGAAGCAGCCTGATTTGGGTACTTCTTTAATTGTCGCTGTGTCAGGTCTGTTTGTCTTATTTCTCGCTGGATTGGGATGGCGCTACATCCTAGGTGCGGCGGCTTTAGCGCCAATTGGAGGCTATGTTTTATGGCAATTCATGCACGGCTACCAGCGCCAAAGGGTATTAACGTTTCTAAATCCAGAAAGCGATCCTCTTGGTTCAGGTTGGAACATCATTCAGTCTAAGACCGCAATTGGTTCAGGTGGGGTGGATGGAAAAGGTTGGCTCGAAGGAACTCAGGCCCAGTTGGATTTCTTACCAGAGAGTCATACAGACTTTATTATTGCTGTTTTAGCGGAAGAGTTTGGTTTACTGGGCTGCGCGGCATTATTACTGGCGTATTTTTTGGTTATCGCTCGTGGTTTATTCATCGCCGCCAATGCAGAAGATAATTACGCTCGGCTCTTAGCCGGCAGTCTAACTCTTACATTTTTTGTGTACATGTTTGTAAATATTGGCATGGTTTCAGGTATTTTGCCTGTTGTTGGGGTACCCTTGCCTTTAGTGAGTTATGGTGGAACTTCGATTATTACCATAATGGCTACATTTGGGATCTTAATGTCAATACAAACACACAAGAGAGCAAGGTGATGATTAAACAAACGGCATGTTTATTATTAGCCCTTAGTCTAACGGCCTGTAGCAGTGTAGACCAGTCTGCACAAGCTCTAGAGGCTGGTCTTAGTCCTTCACTCATCGAAGATAAGCCCGAGAAATGGGCGGATTCTTATGCTGGAAATCCAGAAGTACAGCTTTTTATCGATCGGTTGGTGAAGGAGCATAGCTTTGATAGAGAGCGTTTAGAGATAGCTTTTTCTCACATTAAGCAGCGCCCTAACGTCATTGAAAAGTCTGATAATCAACCAGAGGTGTTGATACCGTATTTTGAATACAAAACCCGTTTCGTAAACGAGGATAGAGCGAAAATGGGGCGTCAGTTTGCCGCACGTAATGAATATTGGTTACGCAAAGCTGAGCAGGACTTTGGCGTTGAGCCAAATATCATTGTCGCGCTTATCGGTGTCGAAACTTATTACGGTAGAATTACGGGCTCTAGGGATGTGTTTACTTCTTTGACTACGTTGGCTTTTGATTATCCACGCCGTAAAACGTATTTTCAAAGTGAATTAGAAGCGTATTTGTTACTTTCCCGTGAAAATGATTGGAACATTGGTGGCACAAAAGGGTCATACAGTGGTGCGATGGGAATGGTGCAGTTTATGCCCAGTAATTATCGGACATTGGCAATAGATTATGACAAAAATGGTCTCATAGATTTATGGGGATCAGATGCGGACGCGATTGGTAGTGTGGCAAATTACCTTAAGCATCATGGCTGGCAGCAAGGCCAGCCATGGTTTGTCAAAGCGCAAGTAGCCAACCCAAGTGACGTAGAAGAGTTTGTTAATCGTGGTAGAAAGCCGAGCAAGGATTTTGTCGCTTGGTCATCGCTGAATGTTTTGCCAATGCAGCCTTTTATTCCACAAAAAACGGGGTTAATTGGCTTAAGGACAGGGTCAGACGAGATGTCGTATTGGCTGGCTTATGAAAACTTTTTTACCATCATGGACTATAACCCTAGTCGGCGTTATGCCATGTCGGTATTAGAACTTGCTGAGAGTATAGGACACTATGAAAGCCATTAACATGCTGTTTTTATCCAGTGTTAGTTTGCTGGTTTTGAACGGATGTATGAGTACAGAACATGTGCTAGGTGAACGAAAAATTGACTACGATAAGGCGTCGGCCGGTGGGCGTTATTCTATCTTGCAAGATCATGCCCCGACGGGAGATATAAAGGTAGATCACCTCCCAGACATAGTTCCTCAGTGGGAGCCGAAGAGTCGCGGAGGCAATAAAAGCCCTTACGAAGTTTGGGGGGAAAAATATTGGGTAATGGATTCCGCGGAAGGTTATGTTGCCGAAGGTACGGCATCATGGTATGGCAATAAATTCCATGGCCATAAGACATCAAATGGGGAAATATATGATATGTATGCTTTTTCCGCTGCTCACAAGTCCTTACCTTTGCCGAGTTTTGTTAAAGTAACGAACTTAGACAATAATTTATCTATTGTGGTGAGGGTAAACGACCGTGGGCCATTTCATGGTGATCGCTTGATTGACCTTTCTTATGCGGCTGCGGCTAGATTGGATTATCACAAGAAGGGCTTAGCGCGTGTAAGGGTAGAGGCGATTACACCCACTAAAGGAGGAAGCTCTCCTCCTGTGGTGCGTGAAAAGGAAGCGAGTGTGTCAACTAATGCCGTGTCAGCAAAAGCTCATACGAAGACAGCATCGAAACCTGATTTGGTCTTTTCTCATCTTCAAGTGGGAGCCTTTAGTACAGACGTATCAGCGAATGGTCTTAAGCGCCGTTTATTTGAAGCATTCGATACTCGTGTCAATGTGTCCATTAACAAACAAAGTGATGGTTTATACAAGGTCTTACTTGGGCCATTTGATGGTGAAGCTATCTTATCTGAATGGCAACAAGAGCTACAGCAAGCGGGTTTTGACGGCTCTGTGAGAGTGGCATTAACACCTTAATATTTTTTCAAGCTAGCGTGTCATAGGCACAGTAGTATTATTTTTTTTAACAATTTAAAGACGATGAAACCTTTTGCTATGAAAACACTTCTTACCACGTTTACCCTTATGTTGAGTTTGTCTATCAGCTCAGTATTCGCATCACCAAACCTTATTCCAGCGCCGCCAAAGATTTCTGCTAGTAGTTACATCCTAATGGACGCTTACACGGGGGATGTTCTGGTTGAACACAATTCAAACATGGTAGTTGAGCCTGCCAGTCTAACAAAACTGATGACAGCCTATATTGTTGAATATGAACTGGCTCGTGGTAATTTAACTTTTGAAGATATGGTCACGGTAAGTGAGAAAGCGTGGCGTATGGGAGGCTCACGAATGTTTATTCGTGAAGGGACTCAAGTTTCAATAGAAGATTTACTTCGAGGAATCATTATTCAGTCTGGTAATGATGCGAGTGTTGCGGCAGCAGAGTATATTGCGGGCAGTGAGTCAGCCTTTGCTGATTTGATGAATCAACATGCTAAGCTCCTTGGAATGAATAATACGAATTTTGTAAACGCTTCTGGCTTTCCTGCAGAGAACCATTATTCCACTGCTTATGACATGGCTCTGATTTCTCGGGCGACTA
>CAZBUC010000071.1:0-9494 GCA_964494965.1 uncultured Maribrevibacterium sp. | reverse complement strand
TTTCTTCGTAGATAACATCTACCGTTATACGCTTGCCGGTACGGAAGTATCTGCATTGCTAGGTCGTATGCCATCTGCGGTAGGTTACCAGCCTACATTGGCTGAAGAGATGGGTGTTCTTCAAGAACGTATCACCTCTACTAAGACTGGCTCTATCACGTCTGTTCAAGCGGTATACGTACCTGCGGATGACTTGACAGATCCATCTCCAGCAACGACTTTCTCTCACTTGGATGCAACGGTTGTATTGTCTCGTGACATCGCATCTTTGGGTATCTACCCAGCGATCGATCCTCTTGACTCTACTTCACGTCAGCTTGACCCATTGGTTATCGGTCAAGAGCATTACGACGTAGCACGTGGCGTTCAGATGGTATTGCAGCGTTACAAAGAATTAAAAGACATCATCGCAATTTTGGGTATGGACGAGTTATCTGAAGAAGATAAGCAAACGGTTAACCGTTCTCGTAAAATCCAGCGTTTCTTGTCTCAGCCTTTCTTCGTAGCCGAAGTCTTTACAGGTTCACCTGGTAAGTATGTTTCTTTGAAAGATACTATCCGTGGCTTTAAAGGCATTTTGGATGGTGAATTTGATGACCTTCCAGAGCAAGCGTTCTACATGATTGGCAGCATCGACGAAGCCGTCGAGAAAGCTAAGAAACTTTAATCATCACACGCAGCAAAAGCGTCATTAGACGCTTTTGCTAAGTATGACTAAGAGAGGCAACTTATGGCTATCACAGTACACTGCGATATCGTAAGCGCTGAACAAGAGATTTTTTCCGGTTCGGTTCAATTTCTTGTGGCTTCAGGTTGTTACGGTGATCTAGGTATTATGCCAGGTCACGCTGCGTTACTGACAACGCTGGAAGCTGGTCCTGTCCGTGTGGTTAAAGAAAATGGTGATGAAGAGTTTATTTATGTGTCGGGAGGCTTCTTAGAAGTTCAACCACACTGCGTCACCGTCTTGGCTAACACAGCCACTCGTGCAAGAGATTTAGACGAAGAAGCAGCAATTAAAGCGCAAGAACATGCGAAAGAGCTTCTAGCTAGCCAACAAGCTGACATCGACTATTCTCGTGCAACAGCGGAATTGGCAGAAGCCGTCGCCCGTTTACGTACAATTCAACAGTTCCGCCATCAAAACTAAGCGGTCTTGTTGAAGACGAAAGTCAAAAAAAGCAGCCTTCAGGCTGCTTTTTTATTGTCTGCTATTTGGGGATGTTATTTCAGGGCCTGTTATTTAATAGAAAAGTCGCTTGTTAAAGCATCTTCCACAGCGTGTCAAAAATGATCTGCTGCGCCTTGGCAATGTCCTTCGATTCTAATACCACGGCAGAGGGAAAGTTGTTACTCGCTAAAGAAATAATGGCACATTTGGGAGGATAGATAGCGATATAGCTGGCATCGACCGAGCCTTCTGTTTTGATCCACTTACGTTCTGATAATTCGGCTTCTTCACCACCCTCTCCAAGTGCGATCACTTTTACGTTAATACCAAGCTTCACCCGCTGCTTTGTGTAGTTGGGAAAAGGGCGATACAAAAAAGGCCGGATCGGTTTAGACGAAAATACGCAATATTCTTTATGGTCTTGTTCAGACACCACGTTTAAAATGTCACGCAATACCCATTCAATCCCGTCATCACCTTCGTAATAACGCACGTTAGTGTGATGATAGTCGGGTTGCTGCTGATGCAGGCTAGGAATAATCGTATTTTTTAGGGACTCAATGGTTTTATCAAGGCGGTTGCGTTTCTCTTCCGCTAAATTGAGTAATATATCTGGATTTTCCGCGGTAAAAAAACGCCGTTTTCCTTTGGGAAAGTAACTGACGACACCCTTACTTTGAAGTTGTTTAAGAGATTCATACGCGGTGCCGCGATTGATACCACTGTGTTCGGCAATGTCTCGAATCGACGAAGGGCCCAGTTTTAATAAGGTCTGGTAAAGCTGCGTTTCTCTTGCCGTTAAACCAAGTTGTTCAAAAGCTTGTTGAATCATAGGGCTCATCATTCTTTGTCGTCATGTATAGGGTGTTTTCAGGGCATAATTACATCAAAGAATACACGTATTGACATAAAAAAGCGCAGGATGATCGACCTGTGAGGAGAGAAAAGTGACTGATGATCAACGATTTGGTGGTATACGTCGTTTGTACGGCGATGCCGCCTACCAGGTGTTTACGCAAGCCCATGTCTGTGTGATTGGTGTGGGCGGTGTGGGGTCTTGGGCCGCAGAAGCCCTGGCTCGTTCTGGTGTGGGTAAGATTACCTTGATCGATATGGATGATGTTTGTATCACCAACACTAACCGCCAAATTCATGCATTAGAGGGTAATATCGGTCAGTCAAAAGTCGATGTGATGGCAGAGCGTATTAAATTGATTAACCCTAATTGCCAAGTGACTTGCATCGAAGATTTTATTACCCCTGATAACATCCCTGAGCTGCTTTCTACGCCGTTTGACTACATTATTGACTGCATTGACAGCATTAAACCCAAAGCCGCTCTCATGGCATGGTGTAAGCGAAATAAACGCAAAGTGATCGCGGTAGGGGGCGCGGGTGGCCAGATAGACCCAACCAAAATCCAAATTGGTGACCTTGCCAAAACAGAAAGAGACCCACTGGCGGCAAAACTGCGCAATTTCTTGCGACGATATTATGATTTTACCCGCAACCCCAAACGCCGCTTTGACATCGAATGTGTGTATTCCACCGAGCAATTAAGCTACCCGCAAGGGGACGGTACCGTGTCTTATCAGCGTTTAAAAGGCGATACCGAAACCAAAATGAACTGCGACACTGGCTTTGGTGCTAGCACCGCCGTAACCGCTTCTTTTGCCTTTGTCGCGGTATCGAGAGTGTTGGAAAAACTGGCACAGAAGGCGAATTAACGCATGACAGACAGGCAGATTCTACTCATCTATCAATAACTTAAAGCAAGTGGATAACGAGAAGTTTTAGTGTGATGTTATTTTGTCCAAAATCGCTAACACGCCATTGGTTCTAGAGCTGGTTAGGTAGCTTGATAAGTTGAGTTCGGCCAGCTCGGCTTTGAGGGCCATTTGTTGAATATCCGCTAGCGTTTTTCCTTCTACCAAGCTCAATATGGCAACTAACACGCCGCGCATGAGTTTGGCGTCGCTGTCGGCTTTGAAGTGACGCATGCCATGGCTTTCTTCCATGATGAGCCAAACCGCGCTTTCACAGCCTTTTATTTTGTTGTCTTCGGTTTTTTCTTCAGCGGAAAGTCGCGGCAAGGTTTTGCTCAACGTTACCAAGGTTTTGAAGGTGTCTTCTTTACTACGGCAAGCTTGCAGTTGGCTTTTTATGTTTACTGGCTGTTGTTCTAAAGGATTCGTCATCGCCTGTTACTCATCGTTTAATAAATCTATGGCTTCTAATAAAACATCACAGAATCGGTTGGCTTCTTCCATGGTGTTGTAACAAGCAAAAGAAGCCCGTAAGGTTCCGGCCACACCAAGCTGTGCCATTAGTGGATGGGCACAGTGGCTGCCTGCTCGAACTGCCACACCTTGGCTGTCTAGGTAAGCGTTTAAATCCAAGATATGAATATTGGGCACACTTAGGGACACTAGAGTGGTGTTTTTCTCAGGTGAATAAAGCTCGATACCACCTGCTTTATGCAGTCTTGTGTAAACGTGTGTAGCGAGAGATTGTTCCCATGCCAGTAAAGACAAGCGATCCTGAGCACAAAGAAAATCACACGCTGCAGCCAGGCCGATAACGCCTTCAATATGCGGTGTGCCTGCTTCAAGTCGATAGGGTAGCACATTAAATTCGGTGGCTTGATGAGAAACATGGCGCACCATTTCACCGCCTGTTTGATATGGCAGCAAGACTTCTAACGCATGATTTTTGCCATACAAGACCCCAATGCCCGTTGGACCATACATTTTATGGCCGGAAAACACATAGAAATCACAGTCTAGCGCTTGTACATCAACAGGGTAATGGGCTACCGCTTGAGCACCGTCTACTAGTGTAAAAGCACCCTGTTCCTTAGCGAGGTCTAACATGACTTTTAATGGGGTACTGGTGCCGATGGCGTTAGAAATTTGTGTGGCAGCGAAGATGCGTGTGCGATCGGTAAAATAACGCGCGTATTCTTCTTCCCATTCGCCTTTTGACGTGAGTGGTAATACTCGTAAACGTGCGCCGGTACGAAACGCCAGTTGTTGCCAAGGCACTAGATTGGCATGGTGCTCTAAACTGGTTATGAGGATTTCATCGCCTTTTTCGAGCAAGTGTTCAAGCCCATAAGCGACTGTGTTGATGGATTCAGTAGCGCCTTTTGTCCAGATAACATGACTTTGTACTGGTGCATTAATAAAGCGTGCAACGGTTTCTCTGGCTTGCTCAAAACGGTTGGTGGCGCGATCACTAAGAAAGTGGGCACCGCGGTGAACATTGGCATTGAAGCTTCGATAATAGTCTTGAATCGCGTCCAGTACCCACAAAGGCTTTTGGGTCGTGGCGGCATTATCTAGATAAACTAATGGGTGATCGTAGGCGGGTTGCGACAAGATAGGGAAAAGGGGACGAAGTGATGTAGGATCAAAAACCATGAGATCAGCCCTAAATAAGAGAAATTGTACCTTATTCCCGTCAAAATAGAGAAATCAAAATAGAAAAATCAAAAACGGATAATAGGGGTTTTTACTTGCGTTTTTTGAGTGTAACAACAATGATTGAATACAGATTTAAACACCTACCCTAGAAAAGGTACAAAAGCGTGGCGGATTTTTTATATAAAGGGGTCGTAGATTGGTTTTTGGAGCAAATGTCGCAAGAAGCCATTTCTCCTGGTGATCGTATGCCATCTTTACGAGCATTATCAAAGCAATTGGGCTTGAGCTTAAATACCATTATCCATGGCTATGAGTTATTGAGCGAAGAGGGTTGGATCGAATCTCGCCCTAAATCAGGCTATTTTGTGTGTCATCGTAGCGAAACCAAAGCGGCGCTTTTTCTCGCTGGGGATGCATTGCAGGAATTAGCCCAGGCTGGTACTAAACCCGCATGGTCGTGTCTGGCCCATCATACGGCGTTGGTGGACCAAGGTGATGCCTTGCTCCTTCCCAACGTCCGTCAAGAAGAAGCCCCTTTGCCAGTATTGGGCAAAGGCCATCTGGCGGTACGCGAGGCCGTCAGTACCTATTTAAAAGGCTTGGGCATCAAGACGCACGCCTCACACCTCTGGTTGGGATATTCCCCTTTAATGATGTTCACTCAGAGTGTGCAAACCTTGACGCAGCGTGGCGATACCGTGTTGGTATTAACGCCGTGTGACCCGAGAATCACTTCCACATTGCAAAGTTTAGGACGCCAAGTGGTGACTTTAAGCGCGGGAGAGCGGGGTGTCGATCTGGATTTGGTCGTGCGTTGTTTGCGTGATAAACCGGTTCGTCTGATTGTCTTGCCTGGTCAATTCTCTTTTCCTGCAGGGCAATTAATCAGCAACTTAAGCCTGCGTCGCTGGTTGGCGATTATCGAAGAAACTAAGCTACCAGTGATCGAGTGGGATTTATGTTCACACCTTGCTTATCGCGCTGGTTCTGTTATGACCTATAAGTCGCTGGATTCCTCCGATCATATTGTTTACATCGGTGGCGTAGAATCGAAAGAAGCGGGTCGCTCTGCCAGTTGGTGTATACCGGGGCGACATCAGGTGTTATTAGAGGGCGCGTTTTTAAGTGCCGATATGGCGCTGAATGACGGCCAACAGCAAGCCTTAAGCGATGCTTTACAGTCAGACAGCAAACGTTCCCTAACACGGCGTGCGCGAGACGTATGGGCGAATGCCGAGCGCATTAAAGCGCATTTGGAAGCGCGTCTTGGTCATCATGTGAGCTTTGTTGCCAGCAAAGGAGGGTTATCTTTGTGGATGCATTTGTCTACCCCCTTGCCTTCGACGCGTTTGACGGCGTTATTGGCCAGCTTTCGTCATGCGATCGTGCCGGGAGCTCTGGTCAGTCACGAACCCGACGCGGACCATTGGTTGGCGGTGAATGTAACGCTTGACGATGTTGAGCCGTTGGCAAAAGCCTTAGCAGAGCATTTGGCCATTGACGTTCCAGTGACGGATGATTCAGCGATGGATGATCTGTCAGCTCAAGCACAGGCTGATGTGCCAGATGAAAAGATGGAGATGGTTGAGGCCATCGAAAGTGATCTTGCATCATCCAATTCTAGGGTGACAGAGAGCAAGCCTCAGAACGCAACCACGGAGCCGCTCTATAATCCCATGCTGGATTTAATCAATCACGATTTTGGTTAATTGAGCGCTAAGTAAATACTTGCTCCAGGTACAAAAAAAACGGCTTCAACATACCTGTTGAAGCCGTTTTTATTGCGTCACGCTAAGGTGAGTAAATAAGGCGAGTAAATATGAGCTTAGCCCTTTAAAATCGCGGCAATCGCATCACAAAGTGGACCCATGTTATCGTGGGTCATACCCGCCACACTGATGCGTCCTGAGCCAACGATGTAGATGCCGTATTCTTTGCGTAATTGAGCGACTTGATCCGGTGTTAAGCCAGAAAAAGAGAACATGCCTTGCTGATGCGAAATAAACGAAAAATCTTGGCTCACGCCTTTAATTCGTAGGGTATTCACAAACAAACTGCGCATTTCGTGAATACGAGTTCGCATGGCTTTTAATTCGCTTTCCCACAAAGCATAAAGTTCTGGGTCATTGAGGATTTCGGCCACTACGGCAGAACCATGGGAAGGTGGGTTGGAATAGTTGGTGCGGATACAGCGTTTGATTTGTGTAAAGGTGGTTTCCGCTTGTTCAGCTGTTTCACACAGAATAGTCAAGGCACCAACACGTTCGTTGTAAAGACCAAAGTTCTTTGAAAATGAACTGGCGATGAGCATTTCTGGCACGTATTCTAAAAACTTACGTAAACCGTGTGCGTCTTCGGTTAAGCCTTGGCCAAACCCTTGATACGCGAAATCAAACAAGGGCAAAAAGCCTTGTTTACTGCAAAGCTTAGCCAATTGATACCACTGTTCAGGTGTTGGGTCTATGCCGGTTGGATTGTGGCAGCAGCCATGAAACAACACCACATCCCCTTCAGGTACCTGTGACAAGCTGGCAAGAACGGCTTCGAAATCGAGGGATTTATTGTCTGCATTGTAATAGGCATAACTGCCGACCTCTAAGCCAACAGATTGAAAAACCGACTGATGGTTGGCCCACGTTGGGTTACTGACCCAAATCGTCGCTTCGGGTAAATGTTTTTTAATGAATTCTGCTGCGACGCGCAAAGCGCCTGTACCGCCTGGTGTATGAGCCGTTTGAGCAAGCTGTTTGGTAATAATGGGGTGATCTTTACCAAACAAAAGTGTTTGCACAGCCGATCGGTAAGCGGGCGCGCCTTCGATGCTGAGGTAGTTTTTGGTGATTTCTTGGGCCAACAAACGTTCTTCTGCTTGTTTAACGGCTTTTAAAATAGGTGTATTGCCTTGTTCGTCCTTATAAACACCAACCCCTAGGTTGATTTTATGTGGATTTGGATCATTTCTGTAAGCGTCATTCAGGCCAAGAATTGGGTCTGCAGGAGCAGCTTGGATATGTTCAAACATGGTAACTCCCCAAGAGGGTTATTTTCTTTTTTTATTATGGATTAAAAGATATTAAAATCAGGCGCTATGGTACTCCATGACGTAGGTAACCGCTATAATTTGAGCCCAAACGGCACAAAGAATAGACAAATGTCATTTTTTTAGGATTTTTAGGAAAAACGATTCTCTGAACACGAGTAGGTTCGGTCAAAGTAGGCTAGTGTAAATCGCTAGGCCGCGATGATGTGTTAAACAACAAGCGTGACCTAACACAGTGTGAGGTCACGCAGTCTGTCGTTGGCACTTACTAGGGAAGGTTAATCGTCCCAGCCATTGGCAATCACACGATCTAAACGTTTCTGCTCCAAATGTTGTTCAATGGCACGTCGGGCTTTTAACATGCGTGCAGCATCTTCCTTTTGACTGCGCTCCTTTGTTTCATTATCCAAACTAATAGAGGCGTGCATGATGTCGGTTTTTACTTCAGTTAGTGTTTCAGCAAAATTACTCATCGTTATACCCTTCTGGACGTTCGATGACATTGAAATGCATAGATCACTGTCATCGACAGTTGAAAAAAGTCAAAATAGACGGACAACTCATTTTCACGTTAATAAAAAACGCAAATCGATTAAAAATCAACTTATTTTTACGCGTTTGTTATGACAAAAATATTAATTAACCACGGCGGAATCTATGGACGTTTCTTTTATCCTCGACTCATTAAATGATAAGCAACGGGAAGCCGTTGGCGCTCCCTTGCAAAATAGCCTTGTTTTGGCTGGAGCTGGGTCGGGCAAAACCCGTGTATTGGTTCACCGAATTGCATGGTTAATGCACGCTTACGAGCTATCACCTTATAGTTTGATGGCCGTTACATTCACCAATAAAGCGGCTCGCGAGATGCAAGGCCGTATTGAGCAATTGGTTGGTGTTCCTCCTCAAGGCATGTGGGTAGGGACTTTCCACGGTTTAGCGCATCGCTTATTGCGTGCTCATTGGCGTGATGCTGGACTCAAAGAAAACTTCCAGATTATGGACAGCGATGACCAGCTTCGCTTAATCAAACGTATTATGCGTGAATTGAATATCGACGATACTCGTTGGCCGCCGAAGCAGGTATCTTGGTTTATCAATGCGCAAAAAGACGAAGGCCGTCGTGCGGCACATGTGCCAGACAGCCATGATCCTTTCTCCAAAGGCATGCGCGAACTGTACTACCATTACGAAGAAGCCTGTGAACGTGGTGGATTATTGGACTTCGGCGAATTGCTATTGCGCGCTCATGAGCTGATGCTCAGTACGCCAGCTTTGTTGCGCCACTATCAAGAGCGTTTTCGTCATGTGCTGGTGGACGAGTTTCAAGATACCAACACGATTCAATACGCGTGGTTGCGCATTATGGTGGGTGATCAGGGCACGATTACCGCGGTTGGCGACGACGATCAGTCTATCTATGGCTGGCGTGGGGCCAAAATCGAAAACATTCACCACTTCAGCAAGCATTTTAAAGATGTGCAAACCATACGCTTAGAGCAAAACTACCGTTCTACTGGGCACATTTTGAACGCCGCCAACGGCTTGATTAAGCACAATGACGATCGTCTTGGTAAGGAGCTTTGGACCGACAGTGGCGAAGGCGAGCCTATTTCTCTTTATGCTGGCTTTAATGAACAGGATGAAGCGCGTTTTATCATTGGCATTATCAAACAATGGCACGATAAGGGGACTTCTTTGACAGACATGGCGATTTTGTATCGCTCTAATGCTCAGTCTCGTGTCATTGAGGAATGCTTGGTTAGGGAACAGATTGCTTATCGGATTTATGGTGGGCACAGATTTTACGACCGTCTTGAAATCAAAAATGCCTTGGCCTACGCGCGTTTGGCGTTGGATC
>CAZBUC010000070.1:0-9550 GCA_964494965.1 uncultured Maribrevibacterium sp. | reverse complement strand
TCTAGACTGAAGTAATTATGATTTGATGACACTAAAAAGAGCGGGTTTTTACTCGCTCTTTTTTTATCTATAAGACAATATAAGGGCAATGTCGGATGTAGGTTCGTTGGCCGTTAATAGTCATAGGTTTTTTATGAGATTAAAAAGTAAGATTATTTTACTTGCCGTTGCCCCCCTAATTGTCGCAACAACCATTATTACTTATTTAGGATTTCAATCGGCTCGTGATTTAGCCGAGCTGGAGTTGGCAATTTATGAATACAATCTTGTCAATGCGAAAAAACATGCCCTAAAGAGCCATGTTAACATTGCCTTATCTGCTATTCGTCCTATATTGGAGGACACACAGCTTAACGATGAGCAGGCGCAGTTTCAGGTTAAAAAGATCTTGGCGGGTTTAAGTTATGAGGATGAGGGGTACTTTTTTGCTTATGAGACGACTGGGGTAAATTTAGTTCATCCAACACAGCCAGATTTTGTTGGTAAAAACCTTTGGGAGTTTCAAGACAGATCTGGTAATTACCTGATTCAGGGGTTGATTAAAGCAGCGCAGTCCGGAGGCGGATATCACAGGTATATTTGGGAAAAGCCTCCACTGATGAATCAAGAAGACAAACTCAGTTACGCTGTTATCATTGAACGTTGGGACTGGATGATGGGAACGGGGCTGTATTTGGATGATATTTATGCTGAGCTAACCAAAACAAAAGCCATCATGAATGACAATATTCAGCGTAGTTTTTTTACCGTTATACAAGTGGTTGTTGTGACCGTGGTGTTGGTGATTTTGCTGGGGTTAGCAATTAACTTGCATGAGCATAAATTAGCAGATTCTCGTCTTAAAGCTTTAGCTCAGCGTTTTATGCGCTTACAAGTGAATGAACGTCGTGGTTTTTCTAGAGAGTTGCACGATGGCATTAATCAATTATTGGTCAGTTGTAAATTTCGAGTTGAGTTAGCCTGTAATAAACTAAAACGGGACCACGATAAAGCCGTTATCCAACAAGAGCTAGCAAAAGCAGACGACTTGATTAATCATACTATTCGCGAAGTCCGACAAATTTCTCACAACTTGAGACCTACATTGTTGGATGACCTGGGTTTAGATACGGCTTTGAATTCACTGATTGATCAGTTTAGAGAGCGTACCGAGCTGCATGTTAACTATCGCTTCGATGTGATATCTGAGGTACCTGATGAGGTCGAAATTACCCTATACAGGTTGACTCAAGAATCCCTGATGAATATCGAAAAGCATGCCAATGCAAAGAACATCAGCTTAAACGTGTGGCAGTCTCATCGACATCTAGTTTTTGAATGTTCAGATGACGGTGATGGTTTTTCACACAAAAACGCCTTATCTTCGGGAATTGGTTTGATTAATATGCGAGAAAGAATCGAATTAATAGGCGGAGATTTTACGTTTGAGTCTCATTTAAACAAAGGAACCAGTATTCACGCGCTTTTACCTTTTTAGTGAGCTTTCTAATTAATCAATATGAGTAACGATAATGATAAAAAAAATCCGTGCTCTCCTTGTCGATGATCACATGCTAGTGCTTGATGGGTTGCAGGCGAGACTAGAATTAGAAACCAATATAGACGTCGTTGGCACGGCTTCAAATGGACTCGAAGCGTTGCAGAAATCCGCTGAGCTCAAGCCAGATCTCGTACTCATGGATGTGTCTATGCCGATATTAAACGGTTTGGACGCGACTAAGCGTTTCAAGGCTGAACAACCCTGTGTAAAAATTCTCATGCTGAGTATGCATAATGACAAAGAATATATTTTGTCTTTGATCCAGTCTGGCGCGAATGGCTATGTGCTTAAGGATGTGTCGTCAGACGAGTTAGTGCAGGCCATCAATACGGTTCATCAAGGCGGCACCTATTTTAGCTCAGGCGCTTCAGATTCGCTGTTTTCCGCTTCCACTGTCAGCCATCAATGTGAAGCGTTGACTAAGCGAGAGATGGCGGTTTTAAAAGAAGTGGCGATTGGTTTATCCAACAAAGAAGTCGCTCAATCTCTCAATATTAGCGTCAGAACTGTTGAAACGCATCGGCAGAATATCAAGAATAAATTAAACATTCACACCTCTGCGGGGTTGATAAAATACGCACTCGCCAACCAGTTAATCGATTTGTAAGTTTTTTTCGTTATAACAGCGTAGAGTATACGGTAACGGCAACCCTGTCGTGGTGTTAACACCTAACAAGACAGATGGAGTTCGCTATGCGTATTTTTCGTTTTTCTCTTCTGACGCTGTGCTTTCTGCTTTCGTCTACTATTTCCTTCACGCTTTATGCTGCAAATGACTGGTATCATCCGCCTGTTGCTGTGAGTTGGTATTGGCAATTAAATGGTACCGTGAATGAAAACCACGATGTGGATTTGTATAATATTGATTTGTTTGACTCGTCAGCCGAACTGATTCAACGTTTACAGGCATCGGATAAGAAGGTTATTTGTTATTTTTCGGCTGGTTCCTATGAGGATTGGCGGCCTGATGCAGACCAATTTACCGAAAAGGATATGGGTAAAACGTTGAGTGGCTGGGACAATGAGCGCTGGTTAGACATCCGCTCGAAGACGGTGCATCAAGTACTGCTACGTCGTTTGGATTTAGCTGTTGAAAAGGGATGTTCAGGTGTTGCGCTTGGTGAGGTAGACAGTTATCGAACGAATACAGGGTTTTATTTCCGACAAGACGACCAGCTTCGCTTTAATCGTATGATGGCGGAAAAGGCTCATCAAAGAGGGTTGGCAATCGGTCTAGCCATTAACGCAGATCAGGTAAGGGATCTAGTTGACTATTTTGATTTTGCATTGAACGAGCAATGTTTTGAATACTCTCAATGTTCGTCCTATGAGACGTTTATTAAAAAAGAGAAACCTGTTTTAAACGCTGAATATCGTAGAATTTATGTGGACGATGAGTCAGAACGTAACAGTATGTGTAAACAATCTAAGCGTTTAGCGTTCAGCACCTTGGTATTACCCAAAGCGTTAGATGATCAATTTCGCCTAAGCTGTGTGCCGTAGTTTTATATTGATAGGATGACGAAATGATACCCTCTACACATCCACTTTTCTGGCGAGATCCGGCTTTACCTTTTGTGGAGCTGCGTCAAGTATTAGATGGTCGAAAAGTGAGCTACGCACCGCATTCTCATCAAGAATGGTCAATAGGTGCTATTCTTGAAGGCCAGAGTGAATTTCTGTGTGCAGATCGATTGCACGCGGCTGAGCGCGGCGCCTTGGTGATGATGAATCCAGATGTGGTACATGCGTGTAATCCTCGCCAAGATTCCCCTTGGGCCTACTACATGATGCATTTAGATAAGGATTGGTTGGCGACCTTGCTGTTTTCTCATGGCATAAGACAGACACAGGATTGGCAGAATACCGTCGCCGATACCTTGTTATCCGCTCAGACATATCAAGCGTTTGTGGACGTATGTGATGCTTTAATGGCAACGGATCTTGCCTCTGCTGAAAAGAGGCAAAGGTTGGAAGCCGTGCTGGTGGATGTATTTACTCAGTTAGAATCTGACAATAGCCAATCAGCTACCGCTTTGCCGGCCAATAACTTGTATCAAGTCGCACATTATTTGCATCAATACTGTCTACAAGATACCTCTATTGAGCAGATAAGTGCCGAATTTGGTTTTAGTACTGGCTATTTGGTGCGTGCATTTAAGCGTCATTTTAATATGACACCCCATGCCTATCGTTTGAATCGTCGCATCCAACTGGGTCAGCAAGCGTTGAAGCAAGGGCAAGCTATTGCCTATGTGGCTCAGACGATTGGCTTTAGCGATCAAGCTCATTTTCAGCGCGTGTTTAAACAGCGAGTAGCAGCGACGCCAGATCAGTATCGGCGTTCGGTTTCTTCTTAGGCTTTTTACCTTCTAGATCAGTCACCTTCTAAATCAGAATCAACACACAACTTCCGGCCAGTAATATCGCTAAGGTTTTATTCATCAAACGCATCTTGGCGGGGCTTTGAAAATATTGCCCAAGTATTTTTCCTATCCACACCCAAATACCCAAAGACAGCCAGCAAATTGGCAAATACAAGCTCGCAAAAATCATCACTTCTATTGATTCGGCATTGGGGATATAGGCCGCAATGCCAGACAGTGACGCCAGCCATGCTTTTGGATTGAGCCATTGCATGATAGCGCCCGTCATAAAGGTTGGCGCGTTATTATTTTTGTCCGAATTTAGCTCGCCATTGTCAGTGAATAACTGATAACTCAAGTACAAAAGAAAAGCGATGCCTAGCCATTGCAGCACTTGCGTGATCCAGCTTAATTGGTCAATTAGATAATGCAGACCAAGGCCAATCAGTAAAAACAAAACAATAAATCCGAGTGTCGCCCCTGTGACAAAAACAAGCCCAGTTTTGATGCCGTAACGAGCACTGCTGCTCAGTGAAAGCAGATTAACCGGTCCAGGTGATAAAGACGCCGCTAAAGCAAATAAAGACATGGAAGCAATGAGTGAAAGAGTCATTAGGTGTTCCTAAAAAAATAATAAACAGACACTCACTATCGTTTTTTAGATGTCTTGCGTATTGAACAAAATTGACCTTTTAAGGATTGTTTCGCATTAGCGTATTTTTGGCGACAAAGGCGGAGTATGATTTTGCGAAATCACCTTATTTCATCAGGAGTTCTCATGATTCGTCATGTACTGTTTATAAAGTTCAAGGCAGATGCGACCGCAGAAGCCATCTCAACCTGCTTCAATCATTTTGATTCGATTAAAAGCAAGATTGCCGGTATTGAAGCGGTTGAATGGGGCGTAAACATGAGTAAAGAGGAGCGTAATAAAGACTACACCCACTGCGTATTTATGACCTTTGCTGATGAAGCGGCTCTGGATCATTACATCCCGCATCCAGATCACGACGCTTTAAAAGCACAGCTAGTGCCGATTTTAGAAGACATTATCGTCTTCGATTACGCCTTATAAGAAAAAGCCCGTCTTACGTTTCCTTGAGACGGGCTTTTTTATCGCTTATCTTGATTGACTAAGGTGGCTTATTTAGCCAGTTGAGCCAATAGTTTTTCCGCGACCAGTTCAGAACTGGCAGGATTTTGACCTGTGATCATCAAGCCGTCTTGAACTGCGAAAGGTGTCCAATCAGCAGTATTTTTGTAATCGGCACCGCGTTTTTTCATTTCATCTTCTAACAAGAAAGGCACAACGTCGGTCAACTGTACCGCCGCTTCTTCGCTGTTGGTGAAGCCTGTGACGGTTTTGCCTTTGATAAAGTATTCACCATTAGCGTCTTTAATGTTTAAAAAAGCACTTGGAGCATGACAAACAGAAGAAATCGGCTTATTCGCTGCAATAAAGCTTTCGATCAAAGCAATGGATTCTGGATTTTCTGTTAGATCCCAAAGTGGACCGTGACCACCTGGATAGAAAATGGCGTCAAAGCCATCCTGTTTCATATCACTCAGTTTTAAGGTGTGAGTAATCACATCTTGTGCCGCTTGATCGTCGTAGAAACGGCGTGTGGCGTCTGTTTGTGCATCGGGTGCTGCGCTGTTTGGATCAATGGGGGCTTGTCCACCTTTTGGTGTGGCAACGGTAACTTCTGCACCGGCGTCAATAAAGGCGTAATAAGGGGCGGCGAACTCTTCAACCCAAAAGCCTGTTTTGTGGCCTGAATCACCCAAATCGGAATGGGATGTTAAAACGACCAGAATTTTTTTCGTGCTCATAAGAGATTCCTAAATAATGAAATGAAGTGTTAATTAACTTGGAACGAGTTTATCTATTTTATCTAATAGACGTAATGGGGAGGTTTTTGATTTCATTGGTTTAATTATTGATACAATGTTATGTATTCACTTTGGTTAAAAAAGAGTCATTGCGATGGAAGTTTCGTTTGAGCAGTTAAAAAGCATGGTGGTCTTTGCCCAAGTGGTAGATCAAGGCAGTTTAACCGCTGCGGCAAAATCCATGGGGATTTCCCGTGGTGTAGTGAGTTATCACCTGAAAAAGTTAGAAGAACAGCTGGGCGTTAAACTGCTTAATCGCACGACGCGTTCTTTGTCATTGACCGAAACGGGCGAAGCCTATTATCAGCGTTGCCGAGCGATTGCCTTTCAGGCCCATGAGGCAAATTTACAGATAGAAAAAGCCAAACAAGAACCTGAAGGAAAGTTAAAAATCTCTTGTCCAGTGAATTTAGGGTTGCAAGTGATTGTGCCAGCGCTGAATGAGTTTCGACGACTTTATCCATTAATCGAGCTGAATGTTTCGTTGAGTGATGAAGTGGTTAATATTATTAAAGAGGGAATCGACCTCGCAATACGTGGAGCACCCTTGCTAGATTCTGGTTTACAAGCCAGTAAATTAAGAACCTTTGAAACTTGTCTGTGTGGCTCGCCAGAGTATTTCCGTCGTCGTGGTCGACCGACTCAGCCAGAAGAGCTTTATGATCATGATTGGGTGGTCTATACGCCAGCGGCGAATACCGTGCATCTTAGCCGAGGGGATAAATCGTTTAGCTTGTCTGTCCATGGAGCCGTCAGCACGAATAATGCGGCAGCGAGAACCATTTTTTTGGAAGGCGGCAATGGCATCGGGCGTATTCCCTTGTACGATGCACTGCCCAGAATTCGCCAAGGCACGCTTGAACGAATTTTGCCCGATTATCAATGCACAGGGATTGATGTCTATGCGGTCTTTCCACCGGGAACCGCAGAGTCAAAAAAATTGCGCCTGCTGTTGGATTTCATGAAAGCTTCGTTTGCACATGTTTAACATTGATCTTTCGATTTGAACGCGATCAATTAAATGCTTTCTCCAATCTCTAAATGGAAAGGCAAATCAATGATACGTTGTAACACAGGATTCCCTTGTAAGCGCGACAGTAAATGCTCGGCGGCAAGACGTCCCATTTCTTCACGGGGCGTGATAACGGTAGCAAGTAAGGGCACCATAGCGCGGGAAATATCATGGCCGTGAAAGCCTGCAATGCTGATGTCTTGTGGCACCTTAATTCCCGCTTTCTGGCAAGCATAGAGGGCGCCGATAGCCAAATCGTCGTTGGTGCAGAAAATACCATCTGTATCAGGTTGTTGTTGCAAAGCATCCTTCAAAAAAGTCGCTCCTAACGTAAAAGAAGAAGCACTGTTGGTACGCAGACAAAGTGGCTTTAAATCATGGTCTTTCATCGCATTTTCATAGCCTTTTATTTTCAGTAAGGTACGTTGGTCCATGCGGGCAGCGAAGTAGACGATTTTTTGTCGGCCTCGTTGAATCATAAATTCGGTCATTGCGTAAGCGGCGGCTTGGTTGTCTATGCCAATGGCCTGTTCAATAGGAGGAGAAACCGAGTCCATGATTTCAATGACGGGAATGCCAGCAACGGAAAGCATCTTCCTAACCCGATCAGTATGGTAACTTTCTGAAATGATAAGGCCATCAACCCCGTACGATAAAAGCGTGGCGATACGAGATTCCTCCGCTTCTTTGCTGTAGCCATAGTGAGCCAGCATGGTTTGATAACCAGCGGGTTCCAGAACAGTCTCAATACCCCGGATGACTTCGGCAAAAACTTGGTTGGTTAAAGAGGGTAAAAGCACACCAATGGCGTGACTCTTAGATTTAGATAAAATATCGGGAGCCCGGTTAGGTATGTAACCTAAATTATCTAAGGCGGCGGATATTTTAATTTGTAATGGCGGTGAAACGCGATCTGGGTTTTTTAAGAAGCGGCTCACTGTCATTTTGGTCACACCTACCAAATCAGCCACATCTTGCAACGTAGGACGTTTACTTTTTACGTTAGAACTTTTCATACCAGTTACTGTCCATGATTTGTTACAGGTAACATTATCATAAGCCATTCATGGCAAGAAATAAAAGAACCCTGTGAATAATAAGGTTTTTAGAAAGTGAATGCTTACTACCTAACACAACATCAATGCGATTAATGACGAGCATTGCTGTTGTGTTAGTTTATCTACGTTGTTTTTCGAGTGGCTATGGGGGTGTCATGTCAGCAAAGTCAGGGCTTGTTTTAATACCGCATCCGCATTTTGAGAAATATCTATGATAAAAGCTTCATTCTCTGTAGGTTCAATCAAGGTGGCAAATTGACTTTCCAACATGTCTCGGCCATTAAAGTAATGCCCATCACGCTTTTGATGGCGTTGCCAAATAGTATCAATGTCACCTTTTAGATAGATCATTGTGACATTGTCTAATCCTTTGCGCAGCATGGCTCTGTATTCTGGCTTGAGTCCAGAACAGGCAATAACGGCCGCTGGATTATTGATCAGTAAGGCATTCAGTGTCGCTAACCAGCCTTCGCGATCTTCATCGGTCAGTGGTGTGCCCTGGCGCATTTTGTCTACATTGGCTTGACTATGGAAGTCGTCACCATCAAAAAATGGATAGCCCAGCTGGTCAGCAATTTTTTTGCCTATCAGAGATTTCCCTGAGCCTGACACGCCAAGCACTACAATTCTTTCTGTCATCGTCTACTTTCCTCATCACCTTGCTGTTTCCAGCAAGGCTGTATCGTTCAAAAAGCCGTATTGAACGGCATGGTCACAATGGGTTATTTCCACCAAAGGGCCAGCTCAGGGAAAAATATGACCAAGGCAAGTACCGCGATCTGCATTCCGATGAAGGGCAATAAAGAGCTGAAAATTTCACCGAGGCTGATGTCTTTGGGGGCAACAGATTTAAGATAAAATGCCGCTGGACCAAAAGGTGGTGATAGGAAAGATACCTGCATGTTTAAGCAGAACACCACACCGAACCAGATTGGGTCTAAACCAAGGCCGGTAATAATCGGGACAAAAATCGGCATGGTTAATAACGCAACGCCTACCCAATCCAAGAACATCCCTAACACTAACAAAATCACCATCATGATCATGATGGTGCCCATGACGCTGCCACCACTTAATGACAAGATGATTTCTTCAACGAAATCGATACCGCCCATGAGGTTATAAACACCGACCAGCGCAGTCGCACCAATACCGATCCAGATGATCATACCGCAGGTACTCATGGTCGCTTTGGCGCTGTCTTTTAGCATGGCAAAATTCAGTTCACCGCGAATCGCCGCGCTAATCAGGATACCAACAACGCCCAAGGCAGAGGCTTCAGTAACCGAGGCAATACCTGTATAAATACTGCCCAATACCATCATCACAGTCAGCAATGGAAACAGCAGCGCTTTGAAATAGTTGACGTCTTCGTCTGCGGCAAGCTCTTCGGCACTGGGCAGTGGGGCGTATTCTGGGTGGATACGACATAGAATCAGCACATAAGCCATGTAAGCAAACGCCAGAATAAAGGCCGGTAGAAATGAGGCTTTAAATAAATCACCAATGGAAACACTGGCGGTCAAACCGTAAATAATCAAAACGATACTGGGTGGTAACATGGTACCCAGTGCGCCACCGGCACAGGTCGTACCAATCGCCAATTTACGGTTATAACCAAGGCGTAGCATCTGCGGTAACGCCAAAATACCTAACAGAACGGTTTCACCACCAATCACGC